>CAYNXE010000381.1:0-1004 GCA_964400995.1 uncultured Odoribacter sp. | reverse complement strand
CGGAAATCTGGGCGCGGGCATCGCCGTCATGGGCGTGTTCAACCTCGTGCGCTTCCGTTCCATCCCCGGATCGGCCAAGGATATCGGCAGCGTGTTCCTCGCCATGGCCATCGGCCTGGCCACTGGTATGGGCTTTCTGGGCCTGGCCTGCGTGTTCACCGTCGTGGTGGCGCTCGTGAACCTGCTGTTCGTGCTGACGCCCTTCGGCAAGCCGCGCGAGCCGGGCAAGACGCTGCGCATCACCATTCCCGAGGACTTGGAATACGACGGCGTTTTCGACGAGGTGCTTGCCCGCTACACGTCGGAGGCCGAGCTGACCGAGGTGACCACCACCAACATGGGAAGCCTCTTCCAGCTCACCTACCAGCTGCGCCTGCGCGAGGCGGGCATCGAAAAGGCCATGATTGACGAACTGCGCTGCCTGAACGGCAACTTGAAGATCTCGCTCGGCATGACGCCGGCGGGGCGCGAGACGTTGTAGCGTACTGAAAGGATTACTGATATGAAGAAGACGGCTTTAGGTAGGAACCGGCGCTTTCTGGCGCGCGGGGTGATGGCTTCCGTGCTGGCGGCTTCGCTGGCGCTGACGGGTTGCTCCGGCGGCACGTTCGACGAGGCTGCTGACGATTCGGGAAAGAAGGTCGAGCAGAGCGAGGAGGGCTCGGCCGATGCCGAGTGGGATGGCGATTGGGCGTCGCTCATCGACATCCCGGGTATGGATTTCGACTATTCCGACCGCGACAAGGACGCGTCCTACGATGCGGCCACCGCGACCACCATCGCCCTGTCCGGTACAAGCGCCACGGTGACGGGTGAGGGGGCCGGCGTTGATGGCTCTACGGTGACCATCAACGCGGCCGGCACCTACGTGGTGTCCGGCGAGTTTTCCGGCGAACTGCTGGTGGAAGCCACGTCTGAGGACAAGATTCAGATTGTGCTCGATGGCGCCACCATCCGCAACGAGGACGGCCCGGCGCTGAACATCCTGCAAGCCGACAAGGTGT
>CAYNXE010000380.1:0-1017 GCA_964400995.1 uncultured Odoribacter sp. | reverse complement strand
TCGTCTTTGCTCGGATAATCCGGCCAGATGTCTTCGATGCTTTCGAAAATTTCTTCATCGTCTTCGATGTCCTGAAGATTTTCAATCACTTCCATAGGCGCACCTGAACGAATAGCGTAGTCTATCAATTCATCTTTGGATGCAGGCCATGGTGCATCTTCCAATTTTGAAGCAAGTTCCAGTGTCCAATACATAGTTATATCGTTTTTAACATTTCCCTAAAAATTTCCGCAAATATATATTTTTTAGCAAAAGAAACAAGAACAAATCCATAAATTAACATCCATTATTTTCGACTGCAACGTGCAAAGCCCGAAAAAGTTACGCTTCCGCCGTTACTCGTCCGAGAAATGCTGTAAAACCCTGCGGTAGGTATTAAAAATTTTGGCCTTGGAAACAAAGCCGACATATCTTCCCTCCTCTATGACCGGCAGATTCCAAGCGTGCGTATCCTCAAATTTCTTCATAACGACGTCCATCGGGTCATTGACATTCACAATCGTTGGAGGAGTGGTCATAAAATCGCGCACAAAAGTCTTGTCATACAAATCCTGATTAAACATAATTTTGCGAATATCATCCAACAACACAATGCCCAGCAAAGCCTCGTTATCATCGACAACCGGAAAGATATTCCGGCAAGAACGGGAAACTTTTTTCACCAAATCTCCCAAAGTAGCTCCAACCTCTACCGTCTGCAAGTCGGTTTCAATCACCTTGTTCAACTTCATCAAGGTCAACACCGCCTTGTCCTTGTTGTGGGTAATCAAATCGCCCTTCATCGCCAAACGACGGGCATAAATGGAATAAGGTTCCATTCCGCGCCCCGTCAGGTGAGCCGTCACAGAGACAATCATCAAAGGCACCAGCAGACTGTAACCGCTCGTAATCTCAGCAATCAAGAACATAGCCGTCAAAGGGGAATTCATTACCCCGGACATCACTCCCGCCATTCCCGCCAGCACAAAATAACTCACCGGCACCTGAATAATCCCCGTCATATTAATCAAGGTCGCT
>CAYNXE010000379.1:0-1035 GCA_964400995.1 uncultured Odoribacter sp. | reverse complement strand
GTCAGTTTCTTGAAGGCGTCTTCGCTGAAATAGCGGGAATGTGCCTTTTCGCCGTGAATAAGGAGTACGGCGTTGCGGATTTCGTGGCTATAAGCCAGGAGCGGTGCGTTGAGGAACGAGAGCGACGAGGTCTTGTTCCAGCCGTTGTTGGAATTGAGTGAACGTTTGTGGTAGCCTCTCGGTGTCTTGTAATAAGCGTAATAATCTTTTACGAATTGCGGCGCATCGTCGGGTAGCGGGTCAACCACGCCGCCGGAAAGCGCATAGTTGCCTTTTCGGTAGTCTTCCGTGCGCTGTGCGTTCAGTTGCTGGCGCAGTGCATAACGTTCGTCGGGTGTCATCGCATCGAAATAGCCGTTGGCGTTTACGCGGCTCATATCGTACATCGTGGCGGCTACGGTTGCCTTGATGCGGGTGTCGATAGCGGCGGCGTTAACGGCAAATCCGCCCCAGCCGCAAATGCCGACGATACCAATGCGTTCCGCATCCACGTTGGGGAGCGTGCTCAGGAAGTCCACTGCTGCGCTGAAATCCTCGGTATTGATGTCGGGGGATGCGACATAGCGGGGTTCTCCGCTGCTTTCTCCGGTGAATGACGGGTCGAAAGCCAGTGTGAGGAATCCACGTTCCGCCATATTTTGGGCATAAAGTCCGGAGGCTTGTTCTTTGACCGCACCGAACGGACCGCTGACGGCTATTGCCGCCAATTTGCCTTCGGCGTTTTTGGGTTCGTAGAGGTCTGCGGCAAGCGTGATGCCGTAACGGTTGCGGAAAGTCACCTTGCGGTGGTTTACTTTGTCGCTTTGCGGGAACGTTTTATCCCATTCTTGTGTTAGATTCAATGTATCCATAGAAGTATCTGTTTTGGGTTTTTTGCTATTGGTGCAGCCGGAAAGCAGGGTGATGCCCAGCAGGACTGCGATGATTGCGGATTTAAAAAGGTGTGTTTTCATTTTATGGTCGATTAAATTCATAGGACAAAGATAGGACAAAAAAGTTAACGGTGCATTGCCGTCCGGCTCAAATGGAATGGTT
>CAYNXE010000378.1:0-1048 GCA_964400995.1 uncultured Odoribacter sp. | reverse complement strand
GCGCACAAACGGCAAGCAATTCGGGTGTGGCCACACTCCGAAATTTTTGCTGGGCCGTTGGCCCGCAAAAATGCTTGTTGGGGAGCCTCCCCAAACCCGGCTGCTTTGGGACAAAATGTCCCAAAGCAGTTGGCTGCGTCACAGCCGCTACCGCGTCTGTTCCTTATTGTCCCGCCCGTCCGTCAGTCCGAGCAGATGGTCGATGTTGGCCTTGACCGCCACGGCCTGCCGCATATCCTGCTGGGCCTGCCGATACTCGGCATAGAGGGCCTTTTTCTTGTCCACCAGCTCCCGCCGCTGTTTTTTCAGCGTTTCCATTTTGGGGAGCTTTTCGCCGCCTAACAATTCATTCATAGCGGCGCGGGCCGCCCGGTAGGTGGCAAGCTCCGCCTCATGCTCCGCCAGATATTTTTTAGAATACCGGGCCGCCTTGTAGCCATCGAACACGGGCCGGGCCTTGGCATAGTCCACCACGGCCCCCATGAGCTCGGACGTTTTGGAGAGGGCGGCCTCGGTGGATTGGATCTCCCCGGCCAGGGCATGAAAGCGATCCACCGCCGCCTCGGTTTTGGCCGCCAGCGCGTCATAGTCCGTCAGATTGTTTTCCTGGAGGAACTGGAGCGCGGCGGCCATTTGCTTTAGGTTGTAGACCTTGGCCCACCGCTCATAGGCGGGGCCCTTGCCCTGGGCCATGCGCTGCTGAATGTCTATGATAAGGCTCACCTGCCGGGGCGGGGGCGGCGCGTCCTGGGGGAGCTCCGGGAGGGGCCGCTCCCCGTTGATTACCGCCCGGATGTCCTCGGGGTCAAAGCCGGGGCCCAGGGTGGATGCCCGGAGCCGGGTATATTTCTCCTGCCCCGGAGCCAGGAACGACACCACGCCGCCCCGCCCGCGCTTGACGGCAAAGCCGGACTCCTCCATGAGCCGGAGAAAGGCGGCGAAGTCAGCGGGCTTTTTTTCCAGCGCGGCGATAATCGCCAGCCGTACCCGCTGTTGAGCGGACGGCGGTTTTTCACCTATCCACTGTCCATAGTGCAGAAAGCGGCCC
>CAYNXE010000377.1:0-1052 GCA_964400995.1 uncultured Odoribacter sp. | reverse complement strand
GATGAGGAGTCGATCAACACCTATAAGATAATTAATTCCGGAGACTATGTAATACACCTGCGTTCTTTTCAAGGAGGATTTGCCTTTTCAAGACTACAAGGAATTTGTAGTCCGGCATACATTATTCTTCGCCCAAACGAACAATTGGAATATAGCTTTTTTGAAAATTACTTTACTTCTTCTAAGTTTATAAACTCACTCAGGCTCGTAACTTATGGGATAAGAGACGGACGCTCTATAAACGTAGAGGAATGGCTTTCTATGAAAGTCACTCTTCCTTCAAAAGATGAGCAAAAGCGTATAATCCAAACAATTCAATCTATTCAAAACAAGCTAATAAACGAAATAGGCATACTATCTAAACTTGAGTCTCAACGCAGGTATATGTTACAGACAATGTTCATATGAACATTGTTGATAGCAAAAATTTACGTTGAGTTTGGTACTGTAAAAGTAGCCTTTCCTCGTTATTAATTTTATTCTGATATGTTTGGAGCAATGATGCAATCGATATTTGTTCTGAAAGACTTGGAATCCTATGAATAGTATTAAAAAAGTCAATCACTGAAATGTTCAACAAACCATGATTCCTTGCACCTTCACCGGCAATCTCAGAAATACCACGATGCCATTTCTTCGATTCAAAATAAAATGCTAAGAAATCAGAATTTATCATATTTTTATTGGGTCTAAAACAAATATATAAAGGTGATAAAACACCCTCTTCATAGTAATCTAATTTCTTGATTGCGCCCCATATATATTCACCTGAATAGCTTTTATTATAGGCGAAATCTCCTTTTTTAAGGACATAATAGGAAGATAAATTTTCGCTTGCAACTGATTTATTGAAAAAATCTAATTGACTTACAAGACCATATTGAGCTGCGATTGTTAGCACCAGATTACATTTTAGACCGCTGTTTCTATCTGTCATTCTCTCACATATTTCTGATAACTTTACTATTTCCCAATCGCCATTGAAGCCATCTAATCTTTTATTGGGTTGTTTCTCAGACGGAAGACAGAAGACTTTATCAATAATTGCGGAC
>CAYNXE010000376.1:247-1057 GCA_964400995.1 uncultured Odoribacter sp. | reverse complement strand
TCGGGGCCGATGCGGCGGCGGTCGTCCCCGACAAGCACAAGGACCGCATCATCTTCGGCGTGTACCTGGACGACCCGGTGGTGCGCACCGAGTTCGACGCTCGCCAGCAGCTGCTGGCTCTGGCCCTGCGCCAGGAGGGCATGGGCTTCGACGAGCTGCGCATCCTGCCCGCCACGCGCGACATGCGCCATCGGCGCGCCTTCCCCGATGTTGCGGAAGGGGCTCCCGCGCAGCCGACGCCCCAAGAGGACCCGGCCACGGCGGAGACGCGCAGGGCCGCGGAGCAGGTTGCCCGTCTGGACGCCCTGAAGAGGGCCTTCTGCCTGGCGTTCGAGGACGCAGAGGAGGCCTGGGCCGTGCTGGCCCAGGTGCAGGGGGCATCCCTCGACGAGGTGCGCGGCAACCAGGACATGCGCACCAGCCGCGCGCCTCTATGGTGCCACCTGTACGTGCGGGACGTGCCGGCCATGCAGGCCGTGCTGGCGCGCTACGGGGACGCGGTGAAGTCCCAGGGGCGCCGCGTGGGGCTGCGCATCCGCGGCTTCATGGTGCATCCGGCCACGGCCGCCATGCAGGGGCAGTGCGCCTTCCGGCGGGCGGGCCACTCGGTGCCGCTGCGAAATCAGCCCTCCTGGGCCAGCGGCTCCACGGCCGCGCAGTCCTCCAAATAGATTTTCAGCTCCCAGCAGTTCACCAGGTTGTACACGTAGAACAGGGGACGGTCGGCTTGGGCCAGCACGCTGCTGACGGGCACGTCGTCGGCCGAGTAGATTTTGCGGCAGCGGGCCGCCAGACGGTCCTGGCTGCTGT
>CAYNXE010000376.1:0-237 GCA_964400995.1 uncultured Odoribacter sp. | reverse complement strand
GTCCTCGTAGCGGCAGGTGCCCTGGCTGAAGAAGTAATTGTGGGCGTCGCTCCAGCCGAACAGCTCGGTGATCACCTGGTGCAGGTCGGCCAGGGAGTCGTCGGAGCACACCGACGCGCTGCGGAACACCGACGGCTCGGTGTCCACCAGTTCCACGGTTATGTTGATGGTAGTCGCCGGCATCTCTCTCTCATCGCCTCCGCGGGACGCCGCCATGCGGGGGTCCCCGGGAAACTT
>CAYNXE010000375.1:0-1062 GCA_964400995.1 uncultured Odoribacter sp. | reverse complement strand
CAGGTAGGTGGAGAGGATGACTATGCCGACGTTTACGAAATTGTTCGTAATCAAGATAGTGGACAATAGCAGGTTGGGTTTCCGGTGGAGGTTGCACACCTTGTCGTAGCCTTGTTCTTTCAGTTTATCCAGTTGTGCGGGCGTCAGCGAAAAGTAAGC
The DNA here is from genome assembly GCA_964400995.1 of uncultured Odoribacter sp. Classification (GTDB taxonomy): domain Bacteria; phylum Bacteroidota; class Bacteroidia; order Bacteroidales; family Marinifilaceae; genus Odoribacter. The sequence continues at coordinate 903 of CAYNXE010000375.1, read as the reverse complement.
CACTTCCGAGCCCGACACCAGGGCGGAGACCAAGAGCAGAAATAACAATATGATTAAAAAAGTGATGTCCAGTAGGTCCAATGAACCGCGAAAAAGGGTTGTAACCGCGTCGTATGTGTCTGTTTCCAAAATAAAAAATGTTGATTAGACAAAATCCATCCCAGACCATAAGCGATGTCCCGGTTCGGGGTGCCGTTTATCGCCTGAGATGTCAGTATTTAGAACGGCAGGTCGTCGCTGTCGTCCGGTGCTTCGGGGGCTGCCGTCATCGGAGCCGGAGCCGGTGCTGCCGGTGCGTTGAAAGAACGGGGGGCGCTTCCTGCGTTGTCGCCTTCCTGGCGGCTGGACAGCATCTGCATGTTGTCCGCCCATATCTCTGTGGTGTAGCGCTTGTTGCCGTTCTGGTCGTCCCAGCTTCTGGTCCGGATACGTCCTTCGATATACAGGCGGGAGCCTTTGCGGACGTATTTTTCAACGACTTCCGCCAGTCTTCTCCACAATACGATGTTGTGCCATTCGGTCTGGTCGACGTTTTCACCGTTTTTGTTCTTGTACCTTTCCGTTGTCGCCAGACGGAGGTTTGCGACGGCGGTGCCGCCTTCCAGGTATCTGACCTCGGGGTCAGCTCCTACATTGCCGATCAGTATTACTTTATTGACCATGTTAATTTCTTTTCATTTGTTAAACATAGAAATCGTTCACGAATCCCAGGTCTTGGATGAGGACCTGCATTCTCCATAGGCGCGTTGCAACTTGTCCTGAAAGTCCGCGGACTTAAATTTCACACAAGTTACGAAAAAATATATAATTCCCGTATGCCTGAAATCGGAAAAATTTCCAAAGAACAAAGTTAAGGAAAAAAATGGAATCAGAAAAAAATGACAAAAATCATCGCATTTTTTT
>CAYNXE010000374.1:0-1076 GCA_964400995.1 uncultured Odoribacter sp. | reverse complement strand
TCGATACAGTGAAGGTGCTGTCAGCGAACAGGATCATGATATGCCTGCGAGGCGGTATGGAAATCGAACAAATACTGGAAAAGTAGGAGGTGTCTACCCATGGGGTATCGAATGACCTATCTGCGCATCATCAACCCAGGTTATGGTTCCGGCTGGCAAAGTGACGCAGCCAAGGCAGCGTTCAAAGAGGAAAGCCGCAGACTGTTCCAGGAGTCAGGCTGGGACCTGACCGCAGGAAAATATGGTGGAAGTGATACGGTAACCAAGGGTTCAGAGGACCTCTACCTGCATCCCGCCAGTTTCAGCGGCGTTATGGATGAGGATGATGTCCAGCCTCTGCTGGAACTGCTGTCCAATGCAGAGACTTTCCGCTGCATTGGTGTAGATTTTTATGAAGAATACTTTGACCTGACCGATGATGAGTACCGTGCTGCGCTGGAATCAAAGCGGAGCGAAATGACCGATTTCATCCTGAAGCAATGCAGGACAAAGAGTACACGACTTTACATCACAGAACCTATCGCCCCATATGTGGCACAGCATTTTGAAATCCGCCGTCTTTGCGATAAGGACCGAGTCAATGCTGTGGGCAACCGCTTCGCATCAGAATTGATCGCACAGCTCATTGAAGAAGGCCAAATTGTCATAGCCAATACGGCAGGCGGACCTGGTATTCGGACGGCCACAGAAAAAGAGTTGAAAGCCCACCATCAATCTGTGGAACCGCTTGATGGTCAAATGACCATGATGCTCTGACAGCACAAATACATTCTAAAACCAACGCAGCGAGAAATGTGGGAACATCCTCCCGCATTTCTCGCTGTGCTGATTCAAAAACTTGGCACACCGTGCTAGAAAGGAGAGAATTCCATGAACGTCAGAAAGCCAATCGACTACAACCCCCTGTTCGCAGCGCTGGATCAACTGATGGCGGCGAATCTGCCGCAGATGAAGCTGTACTGCGAAATGGGCCGTCTGGTCAGTAGCAGACCGGAAAAAGGCGCGGCTGTGGCAGCGGCGGAGTATCTGCAGGGCGTGTATCCTGATGCCACTGGGTTCTCTCCCCGGAATCTGCG
>CAYNXE010000373.1:0-1082 GCA_964400995.1 uncultured Odoribacter sp. | reverse complement strand
TGATCAAGGTGATCAAAAAGTCAACTATCCCGGCGTTGGAGGGCGTACTGGTCCAGGTTAAGGATGGACGCTGTACCCTGACTGCCACCGACTTCACCACCTGGCTGACTGCGGATATCCCGGTGGAAGGGGACGATCTGGGCTTTGTGTTCCAGCGTCCCAAGGACGCCGCCAAAGCCTGCGGCCACTTTGAGGGGCGGCTGGTCCTGGAGACGGAAGAAAAGGAAAGCGGTAAAAATCGCTGGACCCAGCTTACTATGTTCTGTGGTGCGCGAGCCGCGGAGATCAGAGCGTTCCTGGAGGAAGACTATCCGGTCATACCGGAACACCAGGCGCGTCACACCTACACAGTCAACGCCGCCCGGCTGCTGGAGCGAGTCAATCACGTCAAGTACACGCTACTAAAACCGAACGTCAGCGAGAAAGCCCAGCGCACCCATGTGCAGTTTGACGGCAGCAAGGTGTTTGCCCTGGATGGCTGCCGGCTGGCCTGGGATGTGGACGACAGTCTGTCGGTCCATCAGCCCTTTATGGTCCTGCCCGGAGGCCTGGAGTATCTGAAATTTTTTGACGATCAGGAAGTGGTCTTCAGCACGGGCGAGCACTATCTCCAGATCACCGACGGCATGACAACGATCCTGACACGGATCGAGGGACCGGATGTGTTCGCTATGGACCGGGCTGTTCCAAAGGAATCTTTGGAGGAGTTCTACATCTTCCCCAAGGACGCCCTGCAGGAGCTGGACTATCTGAAAAAGCTGTCCAGCGATTCGACCAGACCCTGTATTTACTCTACCGGCGGCAAACTGATGCTGAGAACGGCCGGTGGACAGTACAGCACGAAGATCCAGACTGAAGGGGACAGTAGCATCGACTTTGCTTTTGCTCTTAGCCACATGATCGGTGCCCTCCAGCAGTTCCGAGGGGCGAGCCGGGTGAAGGTAAAGGTCAACAGCCCCCTGGCGCCCATTGTTCTGGAGGCTGAGGGCCGCAGCGACTCCGCCCTGATCATGCCTCTCCGGTTCAAGCCGGTTTCCAAGGCAGCGTGAAGGGAGAAGCATATGAATTACAGAGAATTTGAG
>CAYNXE010000372.1:0-1084 GCA_964400995.1 uncultured Odoribacter sp. | reverse complement strand
CCCCAGCGGGAGCAGACCGCAGAGGGCGAGAACAATCTTCCTGCTGGACCTGAGCTTATGTACCGCCGCCTGAGTAGGCTGAAGTCCGACTGCGATTACTTTTTGGGCGCTGGCGAACGTCACGGAAAGCATTTATCTGAGGGTGGCATTGACGAGCAGATCGCCCAAATGCGAGAGCTGTACGATCTTCTTCCTGAGAAACCGGAGTGGCTGACCGCAGAGGATATTGACCGCTATGAAGCCCAAATGCAGGAGGGCGCTGTCGCGGTCGCATCCCCCAATTATCAAGCTACGGTGATTTCCGAAGAAGCGTCGCTGTTATCAAGGCTTCTGGCAACCAGGGGAATTGACACGGCGCAGTATGCCCATGAAAACGGTGATGTCACATTTAGTTTTTCTGCGGCGGACCGTGACGTGGTTGAGCAACTGATCGCCAAATTAAGAGCCACTATTTCCAAAGCGGTGGAGGAATCCTATGGCACCCCTAAAAAGCCGGGGCGCTCCAGGCCGGAGCTGAACTACCGCAAATTTGAAAAGATGTTCCCGGAATTTTTCAGCGGCGAATACCGCTCTCTGCATATGGAGGCCGGTCCGGGCCTAATGCCCCTTCACTTGAACTGGATCAGTGCGGATGTGATTGCCGTCAGCCATACCTTTAAGCAAAACGGCGATGTGATGTATGACCCGGAAATGACCTTCCGGGTGGACCGGGAAAAAGGAACGCTGGAACCGCTGACTTTTCAGCAGGACGGCTTTCCCCAGCGTTATCAAGAGGTCTACCCCGAACCCGGAAAATGGAGGCCGAAGCTGCGGAACAGCTTGAACAGCTTTGCCCAACAATGGCTGAAAAATATCAGTGAGCAGCGTTATCACAAACATGAAGCTGTTGCCGTTCGGAACGGAGAGGATGTTGATCTGACCTTTGACCCGGACGGGAACGCCATAGAACCTGCCCCGCCTGTACAGCCCGAAGCGGCTCCCCCAGAAGTGGCTCCCTCCCCTGCCCGCGATCCTCTGGCACCGGCCTATGAAGTGGGCGATACGGTGTACGTCAGGGACAGGGCCTTTGTTATTGAAAAGGTCG
>CAYNXE010000371.1:0-1108 GCA_964400995.1 uncultured Odoribacter sp. | reverse complement strand
GTTTTTGCTAAGAGATATGCGCTGGCTTTTGAACGGAGCAAAGAAAGCGCTGCTAATTTCGAAAAAAAAGTCCAGCGCTACATACGCCGACGCCAGCTTGCCATGCAGGAACCCACCCGGATGTGGGAGGCCATGCAGGCCATCGGCAAGCCTGAGTGGATACCGGACTTCATCGACCTGCTGAAGGAAATAGAGCCACGTCTGGCGAAGGCGGTCATCAAGCTCTCCGCCGTGGGTGGCCGGGAACAGGAGTCGGCCTCCGAGGCGGCGCGCCCCGCGCCCGGCGAGCACAGTGAAATCCTCACCGCGGACCCGGAGCGCAACGGCTATCCGCCGCTGGAGGAAAACCTGCTCCATGACCCCTTGCGCGGCCACTGGGACCTCTGGCCGCATGACGCCGCGCCCGAGGACGGCAAGCAGGTGCGCCCGACGGACGAGGGCCTCATGGCCCGCGACCCCGCGGGCGACATCCAGAAGGGCGTTCCCGTGTGCATCGACTTCGGGACCAGCTCCACCGTGGTCGCCCTGCGCGAGAACGGCCGCAAGCGCCTTCTGCGCGTGGGCATCCAGGACTGGCAGGCCCCGGCGCGGGCGAAGGATTTTGAAAACCCCACGGCGCTCGAGTTCGTGGACGCCAGGGCCTTTTCCGCCAAGTGGAGCGGCAGCCCCTGGCGCCCGAAGGTGAGCTGGAAAGACCTCAAGTGCTCGCACCAGGCCCGCAACGATATTTCCCGCGTGGCCACCTCCGCCACGCTCTTCAGCATTTTGAGCGACCTCAAGACATGGGCGCGCGCCGCTGGCTCCACCCGCCCCCTTGAGATGCGCGACCAGAAAGGCGCGGAGCTGCTGCTCGCCACGGCCGCCGAGGCCGCGCCGCAGGGGGCCGCCCTCACGCTGGACCCGCTCGCCATCTACGCCTTCCACCTCGGGCTCGCCATCAACAACCAGTACCGGGACAACGGCCGCATCTATCATGAATACTATCTCTCCTTCCCGGTGGCCTTCGATACGGCCACGCGCGAGCGCATCCGCGACAGTTTCGAGGAGGGCCTGAAGCGCAGCCTGCCCGAAAGCCTCGGCCGCCAGAAAGGCTGGCGCGGCAGGACGC
>CAYNXE010000370.1:0-1119 GCA_964400995.1 uncultured Odoribacter sp. | reverse complement strand
ACGGCATATGCGCACAATATTCTCGGCACTCCCGAGAGTGTTGAGACGCTTGGCAGCGAAAACTGCAGGGCTTTCCTTTCAAAGAATTACCGCAGAAGCAATTGTGTTCTTTTCTACACCGGCCCTATGGGCGCTGAGCGGGTAGCAGGTATTTGCGAAAGATACTTTGAAGCTCTCCCTGCCGGTGTTAAGGATACCTCTATAATTATTAAAAACGAAATAACTACTTTCGAGAAGGAGATTTCGCTTGATATACACCAGTGCCATTGCCTCACGGGAGCCGTTGTCGGCGGAGTCAATTCGCCTGACCGTCATGCAGTAGCGCTGCTTGCCAATATCACGGGAGGCCCGGGCATGAATTCTCTTCTGAATGTAGAACTGCGCGAGCGTCGCGGCCTTGTATACTCCGTAGAAACTTCGACGGCACTCTTCTCAGGCCTCGGCTTATTGACCGTGTATTTCGGTTGCGACCTTGAAGACCTTGAGCTATGCCGTTCGCTCACGAACAAGGTTTTCACTAATATTGCCGAGGGTGGATTCAGCAGCCGCAACTTGGAAAAGGCTAAGAAGCAATACCTCGGGCAACTTGCCATAGCATCGGAAAATCGTGAGAACAGTATAATGTCGGCAGCCCGCAGTACTCTTTTCAGAGGAGCCCCCACAATGCCCGAAGAAATTGAAGAAGCAATTGCCGCCATTTCAGTTCAGAAACTCGCAGAGACAGCTGTGCCCATGTGCAATCCCTCAACGCTGACTTTCACCTATAACACAAAATGACAACTCACAAGCGCATAATAAAAGTCCTGACTATATGTATATTATTGCTCTCTACGGCATGCAGCAACTCTAAGCGCAGCCAACTGAAATTGCTCGTGGAGAATATAAACAATGAGTGTCCCGTAGCCTTTGGTGACTTATCGATATTTGAAAGCGCACAGTACTCTGACAAGGATAACGATGTAGTTTTAACTTTCCTTATTGATGAAGATAAAGGAGTCAGTATCAATTCGCTATACAAGGCTTCGGAGTATCAGAAAGAATTTATCGGAGCGTACCTGCACTCTGATGTCAGTTATCTCTTGGATGGTATGATATCTGCAGATGCCTCTCTGAGCGTGA
>CAYNXE010000369.1:0-1122 GCA_964400995.1 uncultured Odoribacter sp. | reverse complement strand
GCAAACTGGAAAAGTGGATCAAGGAAAAACAACACAATACGTATATCCATATCGACGACAGCTACAAAAACGGCAAGTTCAGATATGACGGATGGATTAAATAAAACAAAACATTGGTTGCAATCATGGAAGAGCAAGTTAAGCTGATCGACCAGCTAAAAGGAAAATACGAAACTCTTAAAGAAGAAATCGCCAAAAAAATCGTAGGTCAGGACGAAGTCATCAACAAGATTCTGATTTCCATATTCAGCAACGGGCATTGTTTGCTTATCGGCGTACCGGGATTGGCAAAGACCCTGATGGTTACCGCCATATCGGAAACGCTGGATTTGAAATACAACCGCATCCAGTTCACTCCGGACCTGATGCCTTCAGACATCATCGGTACGGAAATCCTGGACAACAACAAGCAGTTCCGCTTCAACAAGGGACCTTTGTTTGCCAACATCATCCTCGCCGACGAAATCAACCGTACTCCTCCCAAGACCCAGAGCGCATTGCTCGAGGCCATGCAGGAGAGAGAAATTACGGCGGCAGGAGAAACCCGTCCGCTGGAGCAGCCCTTCTTCGTGCTTGCCACCCAGAACCCGATTGAGCAGGAAGGTACCTATCCCCTGCCCGAAGCGCAGCTTGACCGTTTCATGTTCAGCGTGATGCTCGACTATCCGACTTTGGAAGAAGAAATCGCCATCGTCGAGAACACCACTGGGAATGATATTCCGCAGTTGAAATGTATCATCAGCGGCGAAGAGATTCTGAAATACCAGAGCGTCATCCGTTCGATGCCCGTTCCGAGACACATCACGGAATATGCCGTCCAATTGGTAGCCAAGACCCGTCCGGGACATCCCGGGGCGCACCCGAAAGCCGAAAAATACCTGAACTGGGGTGCGGGTCCCCGCGCATCGCAATTCCTGATTGCCGGAGCCAAAACGCATGCGGCATTGCAAGGGAAATACGCTCCGGACCTGGAAAACGTCAAATACGTTGCGGAAGCTATTCTGCACCACCGTATTTTCAAAAACTACAAAGCCGAAGCGGAACACATCCGGGTGGAAGATTTGATACAAGAATTCTTAAAATAATGATGAGAAAGCCAAAAATTTACAAAAGAGCCAGACA
>CAYNXE010000368.1:0-1141 GCA_964400995.1 uncultured Odoribacter sp. | reverse complement strand
ACAGACATAAGCGAGCAAGGGCGCACGGTGGATGCCCTGGCTCCCGGAGGCGATGAAGGACGTGACAAGCTGCGATAAGCCGCGCGGAGGCGCAAATGGCCTTTGATGCGCGGATTTCCGAATGGGGCAACCCGGCACGCTGAAGGCGTGCCATCCCTTAATGGGAGGCGAACGCGGGGAACTGAAACATCTAAGTACCCGCAGGAGAAGAAAACAACAGTGATTCCCCCAGTAGCGGCGAGCGACCGGGGATGAGCCCAAACCGGGACTGTTTCGGCAGTCCCGGGGTAGAAGGACCGCGACATGGAAGAATCCGGCGAAGCGGAACGCCCCTGGAAAGGGCGGCGGCACAGGGTGACAGCCCCGTACGCGTGGCGCGGAGATTCCTAGCGGCATCCTGAGTAGGCCGGGACACGTGAAATCCTGGTCGAATCCGCCGGGACCATCCGGCAAGGCTAAATACTCCCGGGAGACCGATAGCGAACGAGTACCGTGAGGGAAAGGTGAAAAGCACTCCGAGCAGGAGGGTGAAACAGATCCTGAAACCGTGCGCCTACAAGCTGTCGGAGCCCCCATGTGGGGTGACGGCGTGCCTTTTGCATAATGAGCCTACGAGTTACTCGTCACTGGCGAGGTTAAGCGCCTTAGGCGCGTGAGCCGAAGCGAAAGCGAGTCTGAACAGGGCGCATAGTCAGTGGCGGTAGACGCGAAACCTTCGTGATCTACCCATGGGCAGGCTGAAGGCGTGGTAACGCACGCTGGAGGGCCGAACCGGTAAGCGTTGAAAAGCTTTCGGATGACCTGTGGGTAGGGGTGAAAGGCCAATCAAACTGGGAAATAGCTCGTACTCTCCGAAATGCATTTAGGTGCAGCCTCCGCCGTTTTGTCACAGAGGTAGAGCTACTGATTGGATGCGAGGGCTTCACCGCCTATCAAATCCGGCCAAACTCCGAATGCTGTGACATCAGAGGCGGGGAGTGAGCCAGCGGGTGCTAAGGTCCGTTGACGAAAGAGGGAGAACTCAGCCCACCGGCTAAGGTCCCCAATTGCATGCCGAGTTGGAAACAAAACGGGGTGGGACTGCTTGGACAGCTAGGATGTTGGCTTGGAAGCAGCCATTCATTTAAAGAGTGCGTAACAG
>CAYNXE010000367.1:0-1152 GCA_964400995.1 uncultured Odoribacter sp. | reverse complement strand
GACAAGGCAAAAAAGCCATGCAGTTCTCCTTCAATGTACACATCAAGGTCGCTTGACTCTGTTTGTTCTCCCCTTGCAACAGAACCGAATATGCCTATATGGGAGATGCCGTATTTTGTGGCATTCTCCTGCATGTAATCTCGTAATAGAGGCATATATTCTGCAAGTGTTTTCATTATACTCGGAATGATTACTACAAATATAAACTTTTCATCATAAAAATAATAGAGAAACTTGAAATAATTTCCGCAGTATTATTTAAAAGTATGGATCTCCGGGGCATAATCAAGCGATTGCTGGATTATGCTCTTAACTTTTCGTATTTTTGGCTTTGCCCAAGATACTTCGTTTTAGATACTCCCGCTTGGTAATGCAAATAAATTTGGCATTGCCCTCGCTTATTCGTATCTTTGCCCGTTGAATTTGTTTTTGTGCTTGAGAATAAAATAATTAAAAGATATCAAGATGAGCTTTGCTGAATTAAGTGAACAGGAAATTATCCGTAGAAATTCGTTGGGAGAACTGGAAAAGTTGGGGATAGTGGCCTATCCCGCACCGGAGTTTAAAGTGGATGCCCATGCCGCAGACATCAAGGAACAGTTTGACGATGCGGCGGAACCCAGAAACGTGGTGGTAGCTGGTCGGATGATGAGCAGACGGATTATGGGCAAGGCTTCATTTTTTGAATTGCAGGATGCCACCGGGCGCATTCAGGTGTATGTGAGCCGGGACGACATTTCCACCGATGAGGCTTCGACCGCCTACAACACCGTCTTCAAGAAATTGATGGACATCGGGGATATTGTCGGTGTGAAGGGTTTTGTATTCCGTACCCAGACCGGTGAGATTTCCGTACATGCCAAGGAATTGACGATGCTTTCCAAGTCGTTGCGTCCGCTACCCGTTGTTAAGGAGAAGGACGGCAAGGTGTTCGATGCCTTTACCGACCCGGAACAGCGTTATCGTCAGCGTTATCTGGATTTGATTGTGAATCCGCAGGTGAAAGAGGTGTTTGTGAAGCGGACCAAGATGATTAATGCCATTCGGAATTTCTTCAATTCAAAAGGGTATCTGGAAGTGGAGACCCCGGTTTTGCAGGCCATTCCCGGCGGAGCGTCTGCTCGTCCGTTCATCACCCACCACAATGCGCTG
>CAYNXE010000366.1:0-1165 GCA_964400995.1 uncultured Odoribacter sp. | reverse complement strand
CGGTTAAATATAACAACAAAAAATTAGGAGGATATGTATGAAGAAGTTCGTAAGCTTGATGCTGGCTCTGGTCATGCTGATGAGCCTGTTCGCCTGCGGAAACAACGCGGACAGCAACAACAGCCAGGCCCCCGCGAACAACTCCGACGCCGGGGACGATACCCCGAGCGCGGGCGAGTTCGTGCCCTACACCTATGAGGACGAGGCCGTCTACATGGGCGCGATGAAGGAGTACTATGATTTCGTGCTGGAGGCCCAGAGCCTGGACGACCTGGACGAGATGTACGTCGCCTACGCCAAGGCCGAGGCCAAGGCCCTGTCCAGCGGCGTCCTTCAGATCTGGAAGGGCGACGGCGGCTCCTACGGCCTGTCCCGCATCGTGGACAAGTCCTGGCCCAGCGTCCTGTGGGGTTCTGATTCCAACCGTTATGAGAGCGCCCTGGTCACCGAGGAGATCATCACCGCCGAGGACCGCACGGAGCTCAAGAATATGTGGTACGATCTGGCCGGCACCGGCACCTACGAGCAGGCCGCCAAGGATTACCTGACCGAGAAGGGCTACACCATGAGCAGCAGCATCGGCTACTGGGACTTCACCCTGGACCCCGAGACCTGGGACTGCCTGTCCGTGTGGACCAGCTCCGTGGGCGACCCCGTGTGCCTGACCGTGGACAACCTGGCCAAGTATGACATGGAGAACGTGCTCCAGCCCGCCCTGGCGGAGAGCTGGGAGTGCTCCGACGACGGCCTGACCTGGACCTTCCACATCCGTCCCGGCCAGATCTGGACCGACTCCCAGGGCCGCAAAATTGCCGACGTGAAGGCCGACGACTGGGTGGCCTCCATGCAGCACTTCTTCGACTTCTTCGGCTCCAGCGGCGCCGAGGTGCTGACTCCCATCATCAAGAACGGCCAGGCTTACGCCGACGGCGACATCACCGATTTCGAGGAAGTCGGCGTGAAGGCCGTGGACGACCTGACCCTGGAGTATACCCTGGAGTACCCCGTGCTGCCCTTCGAGTCCATGCTGACCTACTGCGGCTTCTTCGCCCCCCTGTGCCGTGAGTATTACGTCTCTCAGGGCGGCACCTTCGGCGTGGACACCCATGACAACGGCAACTACGGCACCAGCCCCGAGAACATCGCCTACTGCGGCCCCTACCGC
>CAYNXE010000365.1:0-1179 GCA_964400995.1 uncultured Odoribacter sp. | reverse complement strand
TCAAGGCACTCCCCCTGCAGCAGCGATGGAACGTGATGGAAGCCATCGTGGAATATTCAACTTCCGGCTGCATTCCCAAATCGCTCGACACCATGGAAACGTTAGCATTCGGCTTCATTCGCAACGAGATAGACCGCATGAGGCATCACCGCAACGAAACGCACGCGAAGCGACAGGCTGCCGCCAATGTCCATCGCGAGAAGAAACAGCATACAGCCATGCAGACAGATTCAGAGAATTCTTATGAGAACACTGATGCAAAAGCATGCAACGCATTGCACCACAATGCGCCCTATGATATAGTATCAGTATCAAAATCAAAATCAGGATCAGAATCAGAATCAGAAAAAAAGTCGTCGTCGACGTCGTCGGGCGTGCGCATGAGGGGAAATGCCGGGAAATATTCCCCCCATGATGACACCCAACCGCAGACAAACATCTCCGGCGATGATGCACGTCGTTGGTATGACTTCCGGAGCCGGACCACACGGAACGTATGGCATTACAGCCACTTGAGGATCTTATACGGCGGAAGATCCGGATAATTGCGGGGATTGTGACCAAACATGTTCTCGTAACAACGCACATGCTTTTCATCACAGTCAATCACATAGAAATAATCCAGATCAGTAAGCAACAGACTTCCAGCAGGCTCATAATCGGTACGCGGCAATCCAATTGCCACGAACTCAGCATCATCCTTCTTCAAACAATCTTCTACCTCACCCTGTTTTCCTTCCAGGACCTTGATAATGGGCTCTGCGTTCCACTTCAAAGTCTCCGCCTTCCTTAGCAGATCAGCTCCGGCAGCTTTGGGATATCCATCCCAATGACGGTAAAAATATTCTGATATCTTACCATCAGCAATCACTATCGCAGCACTTCTTGTAGCCATACTCTAATGAATCAAGTTAATACTATCATTCGGAATCCGATTTTTAGGATTCCGAATGTAAATTTAAATAAAAAATCCCATTCGACCAAATCCAAATTAATTTTTCTCTCGACTCCGTAGAAGGTTACGATAGTTTAAGGAATTTTTATTAACTTTGCAGTTGAAATGACAAAGGATGAACTTGTAGCGAAGCTGCACGACATAAAATGGGAGGATTTTGAAGTCAAGACTGCAAAATCCGAGTTGCCGAAGAATATCTGGGAAAGCGTCAGCGCATTCTCAAA
>CAYNXE010000364.1:0-1182 GCA_964400995.1 uncultured Odoribacter sp. | reverse complement strand
TTTCTGGGCTTCCACGGCAAACTCCATAGGCATCTTGTTCAACACGTCCCCGGCATATCCCTTGATGATAAGCCCCACGGCATCCTCGGCGGATATGCCCCGCTGGTTGCAGTAGAAAATCTGATCCTCACCTATTCGGGAGGTCGTAGCCTCATGCTCCACCTGGGCGGTGGGATTTTCTATCTCCAGATAAGGGAACGTATGGGCTCCGCATTTATCGCCCAACAGCAACGAATCACACTGCGAATAATTCCGGGCATTCTGACAACCTTTCACCACCTTCACCTTGCCCCGGTAGGAATTGCTGCTGTATCCGGCAGAAATCCCCTTGGAAACAATCCGACTGCGGGTATTGTTGCCGATGTGTATCATCTTCGTACCCGTATCCGCCTGCTGGTAGTTGTTGGTTACCGCCACCGAATAAAATTCACTGACGGAACCGTCCCCCTTCAGTATCGTACTGGGATATTTCCACGTAATCGCCGAACCGGTCTCCACCTGTGCCCAAATCAATTTGGCATTCTCTCCCCGGCAGATGCCCCGCTTGGTGACAAAATTGTAAATGCCCCCCTTGCCGTCCTTGTCGCCGGGATACCAGTTCTGCACAGTGCTGTATTTCACCTCGGCATTCTTTTCGATGACAATCTCCACGATAGCCGCGTGCAACTGATTTTCATCCCGCATCGGAGCCGTACAGCCTTCCAGGTAGCTGACATAAGCCTCCTCGTCCGCCACAATCAGCGTGCGTTCAAACTGACCGGTATTCTGCGCATTGATACGGAAATAAGTAGACAGCTCCATCGGGCAACGCACCCCTTTCGGGATGTACACAAACGACCCGTCACTGAACACCGCCGAATTCAACGCCGCAAAATAATTGTCCGTGTAAGGCACGACACTGCCCAGGTACTTTCGCACCAAGTCCGGATGATTTTTCACCGCCTCCGAGAAAGAACAGAAAATAACGCCCCGCTCCGCCAACGTATCCTTGAACGTGGTCTTCACCGAAACACTGTCCATCACCGCATCCACGGCAACCCCGGACAAGGCCATCTGCTCGCTCAATGGAATACCGAGTTTGTCAAACGTAGCCTTCAGCTCCGGATCCACCTCCTCCCAGTCCTTGTTCTCTTTCTGCTTCGGCGCCGCATAGTACACGATATCCTGATAATCGATTTCCGG
>CAYNXE010000363.1:0-1195 GCA_964400995.1 uncultured Odoribacter sp. | reverse complement strand
CATACGGTCACCAATGACACTTACATAACTGCCACGGAAGTATGTACCATGCTGCACCAGATCGCTTCCGAATATAAGAACCTGCCGGTACACCTGATACTTGACAATGCGAGATATCAGAAATGCGCATCTGTGCAGGAACTCGCCGGGAAGCTGGGGATAGCGCTTGAATACATACCGCCATACAGCCCAAACCTTAACCTGATCGAACGCATCTGGAAATTTGTCAAGGGCGAACTGCGCTCAAAATATTACGGCGACTTTGAGAGCTTCCGGGGAAAGATCGACTCTACCATCAGCAGCATATCCGGAAGCAATAAGACAAAGATTGACAAGCTGATTGGCAAGGGAGTCCAATTGTACCAAGATCTCAGGGCAGTGGACGGCAACACATTTTCGTGTCCAGAAAGGATGAAGGATGCAGCCTAAACGAATAAATCTGTTTACTGCAAATCCATTCGGTGCTTAGTATAACTCCTGTCCGCCTCCGCCAGATACCTATAATTGGGATGCCGTTCCAGTCTGTACTTCTTTACCTTAAAAGGACGCAGCGCCCGCACAAACACCAGACATTCCGTATTACTCATCTGCTCCACCTGAATCCGGCTCATAAGCTCCCTGCCAACCTCCTGCTTGTTGGTACTCACAGACCCCATTCTCCCTCTGGAACTCCCAAATGACAGCGTTTTGACCGTCTCCTTCCCCAGCCGCTCACAGATAATCTTCAAAGTGTCGGAATCAGACCCACCAAGGAAAATCATGGTATCACAGTTCCCAAGAATCGAGTTAGCCTCTTCCTTCCCATAGACCTCCACGATCTGACTGTAATTCTGGAAGATCACCGAAATACTGATACGATATTTCCGGCAAGTTGCCAGATACTCTCCAAGATTCGGAATCTTCCCGATATTGCGGCACTCGTCTATCAGAAACCGCACCGGAACCGCCAGTTCAGGGTTGGAAAGCCCCTCCCGCTCCATACGCTCCTTCCCCCTGTGGTACAGACGGTTGAACAGCACAGAAAACAGCATGGCCGTGATCCAACTGTATGTCCTGTCTGCAAGTGGAATATTCAGAAACAGCACCATCTTTTCCTCCCCCATACGATCCAATTCCAGTTCATCCTTATAAGTCAGATTGTTAAACTCTGGTATATCCACATACTGACTGATCAACACGGCTGTAGATATCAGGA
>CAYNXE010000362.1:0-1199 GCA_964400995.1 uncultured Odoribacter sp. | reverse complement strand
TATTCATGGAATGAGATGCTCCCGCTGACTAAGGACAGGGCATCAGAGCTGTTTGAGGAAGGTATGGAGGTATATCTGCTTCATTCAGACGGTTCGGAAGCGGTTATTGAGGAGTGGGGCGCACTGTATGGGCATGACGGTCTGTTTGGCGTGGAAAAGGACGATTGGAGCGCTTATCTGGAACGGGAATTAGAGGAATACATACCAAGTAGGGAAAATCGGCTTCTATATGGAGATGAGAGCCAGTTTGGTATCTACCAGCTTAAAGATACGGAAGCAACAAGGGACATTCGTTTTATGGCGATGGATTACCTTGAAATGAAAGGCGTTCCGGTTTCAAAAGAGAACTATGAGCTGGTATACACCGGGGAGCTGAAGGAGGGCATGAGCCTTGAAGATATTTATACAAAGTTCAATATAGACCGCCCGGCAGACTTTACCGGGCATTCCCTTTCGGTCAGTGATGTGGTGGTGCTGCATCAGGACGGGGAGAATACAAGCCATTATGTAGATGCTGTCGGTTACAGGGAAGTGCCGGAGTTCACAAAGGAAACTGCATTATCAGCGGAAGTTAGCGAGGAAAAAGTTCCGGTTATTGAAGAAGATGCAAAATCTGATGAAGAAAAAGTTCCAGTCATGGAGGAATTTGCAGAGGAAAATTCACAGGAGGAATTAGATACAGATAAGGTATCTTATTACGTCATTGAAGATTTATCCACATGGGCAGACGGAAGCCCGGAAAAAAGCAAACTGGAGCGTTTTGACAGCCTTCCGGAAGCGGTCGTGAAGTTTGCGGAGTATCAGGGGAAGGACTTGGACGATAAGCCGGATATGGCAAGGGCAACGCTTGGCGTCAATGTAAATGGCAGCGAGTTTGACGTGATCCATGTAAGGAACAATGAAAACTGCCTGTCACTGGACTTTACACAAAGCAAAGCGGCAGGGGAAAGCAGACGTTTCATGGACGATCTTCAGGTTTTATATGATGAAGTCGGTTTCGACAAGGTAAGAGTCCACCGGGAGATGTCACCGGAGGAAATAAAGGATTTTGTGAAGCAGCGGTTTGAGCATCAATTAAAGAACAGCGGTCTTGATGATGTTTCCCTCTATATGGACAGGTTTGATGCGCTCTATGAACAGGGGAAAATGGAGCATCTCATGCCGACAGCCAACCAGAAGCATATCGTGGAAGATGTACC
>CAYNXE010000361.1:0-1203 GCA_964400995.1 uncultured Odoribacter sp. | reverse complement strand
GGTCCCGACTCCGACGTTGTGGACCGCGTGAAGCACCTCATGCGCGTGCTCAACATGAAGCAGATCAACTTCGCCGCCAAAGTCGGTGTTGACCCTGCCACTATTTCACGTATCGTCAAGCGAGTAATCCCACCCAGCGAAGGGCTCATCAACAAGATTGTGATTGCATTAGGCGTCAGCAAGAAATGGCTTCAGGATGGCACCGGGAACATTTTTTCCGACAATCTGAACATGATGAAGGTGATTCGCCCCATGGGCGCACCGGTCTACAACATTGACGTAACAGCCGGAGCAATACCTCTGAGCCGCATGTTCACCGAGGAACGCATCGTGGGCTACGTGAATCTGCCCGGCATCAATCCCGACCTCCCTATTGTACGCGTCAGCGGTGACTCAATGGTACCCAAAATCCAGAACGGAGCCTATCTGGCAATACGCCAGATGAACCCCGACGCTCCAATTGCATGGGGACAGATCTACGTTGTAATCCTTGCCGATTACCGCGTGGTGAAATTCGTGCGCCGGCACCCGAACCCTGAGAAGGTGATTCTCCACAGTGCCAACGATGCTTACGACGATATCGAAATCAACCGCTCCGACATCGAAGGGCTCTACCTGGTGGAGAACATCATCAACCACGACTTTGTCTGCTGAGGCCCGATAAGCCTCATTTACCTACCTGAAGAGACTCCGCAAGAACCTTGGCTGCTGCCGCGCATTGCTCCAGCACATCGGCCGAAGGATTGTGCTTGCCATTGACAGGCTCGGCTACGGCTTCAAGACCGAGAGCCTCAAGCCCTTGCTCAATGATTCCGATAGCGCGCTGCGACCACGTGTGCGAACCCAGCACTGCCACGCTGCGGTTCTTCAGTCCACGGATTGTCATGGCCTCCAGCACAGCCGCTACGGGCGGGAAAAGGGAATCGGAATAGGTGGGGGCAGCAATGATAAGACCGCGATGAGTGAAAAGGTCGGCCAGAATATAACTGAGGTCAGTACGGGCGGCATCGTGCACTGAAATGTCTCGCACACCGGCCTGAGCCAAAGCATCCGCGGCCGCTTCGGCCATACGGGCAGTGTTGCCGTACATCGAACCATAAACTATGGTCACGCCGTTGTCGAGGGGTTCGTAGCGGCTCAGACGGTCGTAAAGGTCAACTACTTTTGCAATCTGAGAGTGCCACACCGGACCGTGGGTCGGGC
>CAYNXE010000360.1:0-1235 GCA_964400995.1 uncultured Odoribacter sp. | reverse complement strand
GCGCGGGCGGAGGTTGAGAAAAAAGAACCGCCCGAACCGGAACAGCCGCCCGCCCCCGCCCCGGAAGAAAAGGCCGCCGAGGAAAAGCCGCCCTGGGAGCGTCCCTTGGAAGAGCTGGAGGCGGAGCAGAAAAAGCCCCGCCGTGGCCGCAAGCCCAAGGAAGAAAAAGCGGAGCCCGCCGCGCCGAAAGGGACGGGCCCCCGCAGGGGCCGCCCACCCAAGGCTGGCAAGGCGGCCCCTGACAAGGCCCCGTCCCCACCTCGAGACAAAATGTCCCAAAGCAAGGGCGGAAAGGGGGCCAAGGCCGCCACGGTAAAGGAGGAGGCCCCTGCCGCTCCCCCGCCTGCGCCGGAACAGCCGCCCCAGCCCCGTGACGCGACCCGCGCCGAAAAGGAAGAGATCGTTTATCTCAACCTCTCGGAGCTGTTCCCGTTCAAAGACCATCCCTTTGGTGTCCGTGACGATGCGGAAATGAAAGGTCTGGTGGAGTCCGTCAAGGACAACGGCGTACACCAGCCCGCGCTGGTGCGTCCCCGTGAGGGCGGCGGCTATGAAATCATCGCGGGCCACCGCCGCCAGCGGGCCAGTGAGCTGGCCGGGTTTGCAAATATGCCTTGTATCGTCCGCAACATGACGGACGATGAGGCGATCCTGGCTATGACGGATGACAACCTGCGCCACCGGGAAAAGATTTTGCCGATGGAAAAGGCGCAGTCGCTGAAAATGCAGGTGGAGGCCATCAGCCACCAGGGGGCAAAGCTGGAGGGCGTGGCCGCCGGGGACATTGGCAAACGCTCCACGGAAATCGTGGGGGAACGCAACGGCATGAACTATAAGCAGGTGCAGCGGTATATCCGGCTGACCGAGCTTGTGCCGGAGCTCCAGGGGATGGTGAACGAGAAAAAGCTGTCCTTTACCCCCGCCGTGGAAATTTCGTTCATCAAGCCCAAGAACCAGAGGTTTATCGCCGTTTCCATTGAGGGCGAGCAGTCGTCCCCCTCGCTCTCCCAGGCCCAGGAGCTCCGCAAGCTGGACAAGGAGGGCAAGCTGAACGGCGATGTGATTGACGGCATTTTGAGCCGCGAGAAAAAGGAGGTAGACAAAGTGATCATTTCCGCCGCAGAGCTGGGCAAGTATTTCGGCAAGGATGCCACGCCCCGGGAAATGAAAGACCAGATCATGTCCCTGCTGGACGCATGGAAAGAGAAACAGCCCCCGGAGCGCACCGCCCCGGA
>CAYNXE010000359.1:0-1240 GCA_964400995.1 uncultured Odoribacter sp. | reverse complement strand
GCAAAGTTAAGCAAAACCTTTCTAAACGAATGTTTTAGAAAGGTTTTTTCTTTTCCGAAGCATCCTTTCGGAGCCAAGAAAAAGCCACCTTAGGACAAAAAATCGTTACCAAATCGTTACGATAAGACGAATGATAGAAACCGTAACGATTTTAATGGTAATTCATTGATTTTGCGTTATTTGTCACTTGTCTGTCTGCTTTTGTTTCGCAGAATAACCATAGTTTTGTCAACCAAAAGGAGATGCCATGAAAAGTACATTTAAGGTGTTGTTCTACCTCAAAAAGAACGAACCCAAGAAAAACGGCTGTGTCAGCATCATGACGCGAGTGACGGTAAACGGCTCGAACACCCAGTTCAGCAGTAAGCTCGACATTCTCCCCGATGAGTGGGATACCTCCAAGAACCGGGCGAAAACGGGCAAGGGTTACAGCAGTGAGAACATCGCCCTGAACCGTCTTCTGGACAACATGAAATCGGAGCTGACAGTTCATTACAATCGCCTGCATGCCTTGAACGGCCATGTCTTTCCAGAACAGATACGGAACGCCTTTCTGGGTCTGGAGGAAAGGGGGGATACGCTGATGTCCTGCTTTGCCCAGTTCAATGAACAGTATAAGCGTAAAGTAGGAATCCTGACAACCCATACGACTTATACCCGGTACGAGCTGACGAGACAGCGCCTGCTTGATTTCATGAAGGGGCATTATCATGTTTCCGACCTGCCTGTCCGGAAGCTGACCCCCGCCTTCGTAGAAGACTTCTACCTCTATTTGCGTCAAACTTGCGGAATCGCCCACAATACCGCCATGAAATTCTTACAGCGTTTTCATGGCATCCTGGCCTATGCCAAAAATAGCGGTCTAGACTTCGCAGACCCCTTTGCCCGCTATAAATTCACCTTTGAGCGAGTGGACCGTGGTTATCTGGAGCAGTTTGAGATAGATAGGATTTACGACAAGGAATTACTCTCCGAACGTTTGCGTAAAGTCAGGGATGTGTTTATTTTTAGTTGTTATACGGGGCTGTCTTACATAGACATCTGCAATCTGAGACAAGAACATATCAAGACCGGCTTTGACGGCAGATTGTGGATTATGACCAAAAGGCAGAAGACCGGAACGGATTCCCGTATCCCCTTGCTCGAGATTCCCCGTCAGATACTTCAGCGGTATGTGGGAGAAGTAAAGGACGGCAAACTTCTTCCGGTAATCAGCAATCAGAAGATGAACGACTACCTG
>CAYNXE010000358.1:0-1258 GCA_964400995.1 uncultured Odoribacter sp. | reverse complement strand
GATTGTCGGCTGATGTCCGGTTTGCTCACACGAGCCGGGTATGAGCCTATTATCGCTGAGGAAATGGAGGCGGCGAAGCAGGAGGTGACAAAACTGTCACCGGGCGCTGTGATTGTCTCGGCAATGAAGTTCCGGGGTGGCACTGCGAGAGAGTTAATCAACTGGCTTAAAGGGGAGGGATATAAATTCCCAGTCTTAGCCGTAGTGGACAATCTGGTTCCTATGGAACTGATAGACGTGATGTGCGACTGGGGCGCGGTGAACATAATCCAGCGTCTGGCTATCGACAAGCAACTCGTCGAGATGGTTGATAAGTATGCCAGCACCGAGAACGTGATGTTCTTTCTGGACAACACTCTCATTCGCCGCAAGAGCGCAGATTTTCGTGGTATAGAACAGTCTATCGAAAAGATAGGTGCGACCAATGCCAATGTGATTATCTTCGGAGAAATAGGAATGGGCAGGGAGCAGGTAGCACGCGAAATCTACGAGCACAGCTCGCGTACTCAAAAGCCCATTATCGTGATAGAAGCCGGAGGCGCACCGCACATCGGAAAGCATGACCCCAAGTCCGACCGTAGCGAGACCTACAACCGTATAAAGGGCTACTTCACAAATGCCGATGGCGGGACAATCATCCTGAAGAACTTGGAGTTACTGACATTCGACAAGCAATCGGTATTGCTCCATATCCTTGAAACGGAACACCCTAACGTCAGGATTATCTGCACCGCAGACCCTCATATCCTCCAGATGGTGAGGGACAAGGAGTTCAGAGCTAACCTGTTCTACCTCCTTCGGGCGACAGACATAAGGATACTGCCGCTTCGAGATGTTACCGAGGATATACCCGGACTTGCCGACTTCTTTCTGACACGTCATGCCAAAGACAACGACGAGCCGAAGAAACATCTCGACTCGTCTGCGCTAAAAGCCCTTAAACTCCATCCGTGGCCCGGCAACATCAGAGAACTGCACAACGTCATCATCCTTGCAGCGTACAGCACCGAAGGAGATACAATCTCCGAAAGTGACCTTGACATAAGCGAGTCAGCCCCTGCACCTGAAACAAGCCTGTTGCTTAAAGACCCTGACAAAGACCGTGACCGGATCATCGAGGCTTACCGTCGTGGAGGCTCTTGGACAGCGGCGTCAAAGCTGCTTGGAATATCGGAACGAGCTCTGCTTGAACAGCGTAAGAGGCACGGCATAAACAAGAAAGGTCAGGTTGAGTCTTGACACGAGCCAAAAAATTTGC
>CAYNXE010000357.1:0-1264 GCA_964400995.1 uncultured Odoribacter sp. | reverse complement strand
GGCGGAACTGGTTAGATCAAGTATTAACAAAGAAACGGTAAATTTGAGTAAGACGGTTCCAAACATAGATGAAACCTGTCCTATTATCAAAAATACAAAATTCCGGTTTAATATTTTTGCTTTCATACCCTACCTCTTAAAGTTTTTCTACGATTATAAAAACAAAAGCCTGACAATGGTTGTCAGACTTTCAAAATCTTTATATGGATTTTACTTGATTATTTCTAACATAGTTGCAATGTCCTCAGTCGCCATTGTTACTTTTGACTTTTCTATCAAGATGTTTCCCCCTGTCATAATATATGATGGCATTACGCGAATATCCTTATAATAAATTTCGCTGTTCCGCAGTTTATAGGTGGAAACAGCAGGAATCACATTTTTCTTTATTGATTTTTTCGCAATCAAGTTAAAGGCTTTCTTTGCAACATCACCCATAAGCATAATAACCTTTATATTGGGGAATAAAGAAATCTCTGCTTCTAAATAAGGCAGACTTTTTTCAATACTGCTTTTATCAATGGTGTATTCTGTCTTTGGGGTTTTTACAGCATTTGTGATATAGATACCCATTTTTAATATATCCTGTATGGAAGTAACCTCTGTTCCTGCCTCTTGCAAAAGAGGGATCGTTGTTTTCAGATAATCAGCGTCAGGAGTTCCATAAAAATCCTGTAAGGGGTCAGAAGGAACAACTTCATTTATCATAATTGCCTTAATCGTGAGTGGATCAATATCAATGTTGTTCAGATATATACCGTTTATTAAACCCGCTTTCGTTTCAAGCTCTTTTTTAATATTCATATCTTTATTCTCCTTTATGATGATTTCTTGCTTCTTCATGTTTTGTTATCAATGTTTGACGAATAAAATTTGGTCGAACGATTGTTACTTTGTTTCCGAACGACATAAGAAAATCATACAGCCAATCATTTTCCGGCAGGGTGAGTTTAACCGTATATCCGTTTTCATGCTTTGTAATAGCCGTATCGTCCAGCGCATCAAACAGCCTATACCCAACATCTAAAGTAAATTCCAATTCTAAGTCTATTAAGTTTCCTATTTCCTCCGGCATTGGGAAGACGGAATGATATTGGTGTGCATCTGTTTTTCGTTCAAAATATATTTCGGTTAAATTTAGGTTTTTTATCCTTGAAAGACGAAACAATCTGTTTTCATTTCGTGAAAGACAAAGAGCATACAAATACCATGCCTTGTCTTTATAAACCAATTTGTATGGATATACATTTCTTTTACAGCTATC
>CAYNXE010000356.1:0-1265 GCA_964400995.1 uncultured Odoribacter sp. | reverse complement strand
ACTCAGTGGCGTCAAATATTGATTTTGGTGTTAGAAACTAATCTTATAATATAGGTTGGGCATACAGATTCCATCACGATATTCCTCAACGCGTCCGGTCTTAAAATTATATTCATGACCGAGGTATTCATCATAAAAAGTAGCGTTGAGCCATTTTAATCCAAACTCATGTGATATTTTACGACGATTGATGCGGTAATATACTGAGAAGTCTGCCCATAAAACTGGCTTGAGCTGTTGGCTGTATGCCAGTCGCTCATCAAAAATAACTTCTTGCGCCGTAATTGATTCATCCTCTAAAATCGGAGTATATCGGTCACCACCACGAAATGTTATGAGTCCGTTAGCACCCAATATGTTTCTACGGCTACAGCCCACAATCCATTCATTTCCTCCGAGCAGATTGAAAAGATAATTACGATTATAGCGCGTATTACGCCATATACCGTCACCACCTTTATAGCGTGAACTGAAAACGGAGCCGGTGAACATGAAATAATAGCCGTTTGACATATATTTCTCAAACGTAATCTCAAGTCCGTAGTTTAGACCTCTTCCTGTACTTTCAAACTTGTCAGTGATAAACCAGTCGTCTTTATTGTTAAGCAGAGAATAGGAACTGCTGGCGACAGCGGGGACTTTATAAAGCATCTGTAAATAAGGCTCTATACGGAGATGGAAATCGTTGCCGATATTCCAGTCATAGGTCAATACGAAATGGTGTCCGCGTGTAAAGTCCAGTTTTTTATTTATCAGCTCCCCCTCATCATTGCGTGTGAAATAATAGTTGAGTAATTCCGTACGGCTATGGCTGCCATAAGAGAACAACAACGATTGTTTTTGATTGATGTTATATTTTATCGCCAGACGCGGCTCGATGCTGTAATGGCCGTTAAGCGCGAAATACTGTAAATGAACTCCTGGATTAATCTGCCATTTCCAAGACGGTGATAGTGAGAACTCTGTGTAACCCTCCAACAATGCGCTGTTACCCTGTTCATTCGCAATTGTCTTCATTTCTTCCCCAACACTTGGAGCATTTTTAAGGAGCATATCGTAGAACATTCCGGTCATGACAATTCCCGTGCGGTTATTTCCGATGTGCCCTATACGCTTGTTCATAAATGCGTTGAAAACAAGATTGTAATTATTCTTCTTGATGATATTATCCGGGTGCTTTACCAGATTATCATCAAGGGCATTCTGATGTGAGTCTATGCCATTATAAGTACCGGCTATAGTAGTGTTGAATTGTGTGGTTTCAT
>CAYNXE010000355.1:0-1269 GCA_964400995.1 uncultured Odoribacter sp. | reverse complement strand
ACCGGAATATTCACCTCCAGGCGGGAGTGTTCCCAATCGATATCGGAAAGATAAGTTTCGGAAAGCGGCAAAAGGATTTCTTTGCCGAAAATGGCAAGCGTCAAGACGACATTGCCGGAATAGTCCGCCACATCGGACACCTCGCCGACAGCACCCGACACCAGGTCTTTCACTTCAAAGCCCGTCAGAGCAAAAACATCGAAGTCCTGCTCCACCGTCTCCTCTTCCCCGAGCACCGCCCGCTCCATCCACACCTCGGCACCCACCAGGCGCTCGGCATCCTCCAAAGAGTCCACGTAATCAAATTTGACGATACAGGAAGCGTGGTTGCGAAAAGTGATGCCCCCGTCGGCGATAAAAAAAGGAACCGGTGCTCCTTCCAACAAAAGGAACACCGGTTTATCCGCATATTGTTCGAGCAGACTGCCGTCGGCGGTAATAATGACTGCCCCTTGGAGGCTGTGGGTCTTACTGACTTCGCCGATTTGAATGCAATCTTCCCGCGTAATCATTGCCCGAGCTTTATTCAGCAGCAGGAGCTTCCGTTTCGGCAGCGGCCTCAGCGGCAGGTTCTGCAACCTCTTCTGCCGGAGCGGCAGCAGCTTCCTCTTCTGCTTTCTTAGCAGCTTCAGCAGCGGCCAATTCAGCTTTTTTCTTGGCAATCACCTCTTCTTTGGCAGCGCGTACTTTCGCTTCTGCTTCCAGACGAGCCTTGGCGGCAACGTTACCTTCCTGTGCCAGTTTCTGAATCTTTGCCTGAATCTTCGCATTCTTCTCTTTCAACCAAGCTTCGAATTTGGCTTCAGCGGCAACTTCGTCAAAAGCGCCTTTCTTCACGCCTTCCAGCAAATGTTTTTTCAACAATACACCTTTGTACGACAAGATTCTGGAAGCAGTGTCCGTGGGCTGTGCGCCTACCTGCAACCAATACAATGCCCTGTCAAACTTCAGTTCGATAGTAGCCGGATTCGTGTTCGGGTCGTAAGTACCGATTTTCTCGATGTACCGACCGTCACGCGGTGCTCTACTATCTGCTACCACTACATGGTAGAATGGACGACCCTTGCGTCCGTGTCTCGCTAATCTGATTTTCGTAGCCATTTTTTGCTATTTAAAGAATTAAACTTTCCCATTCTCGATGGGCGCGGCAAAGATAAGGCAAAAAGAAGAAAGTAAAAACAAAAACAGACACAAAATCACTTTTCATCCCCAAAAAGATGGTGTTCAAAACAAACTGACCAACAGCATAACATTCAATACCGACACGAT
>CAYNXE010000354.1:0-1273 GCA_964400995.1 uncultured Odoribacter sp. | reverse complement strand
ATCCGCTGCCGTTCCCCTCCAGAGAGATGTGCGCCGCCTCCGCCTACCTTTGTCTCATATCCTTTTTCCAATGTCCGGATAAAAGCATCACACCCTGCGGCTTTCGCAGCCGTTTCTACTTCCTTATCTGTAGCAGACAGCTTACCCATGCGTATATTCTCACGAACGCTCTCATCAAACAGATAATTATCCTGGGAAACAAATGCGATGTTTTCATAAAGCTGCTTCAATGGAATCTCCTTTTCATCCACACCGCCAATAGATACCGTCCCCTCCTTTACATCCCAAAATCCTGCAATGAGTTTTGCAATCGTGGATTTTCCGGAACCGGAAGGACCCACCAAAGCCGTCATACTCCCTGACGGAATGGAAAGGCTCACATCCTGCAGGATATTCTTATCCTCATGGTAGCCGAAGGAAACATGGGACAGTTCAATATCCACACCTTTTATTATGGCTCCCGTGGAATGCTCTTCTTCCATATCCCCATGCTGCTGCTCCTCCGCCATCAGAAGCTCATCTACAGCCGCCACGGTCGTGCCGACCTGTGCGAGGGTATCCACAAAACCCATCGCTGCAATCAGGGGTCCCGCAATGCCGAGGGACAATATAATAACTGTAATAAAGGTCTCCACAGAAAGGCTGCCGCCCCTGTATAAGAGCCATCCGGCTGGCAGTACCGTAATCAATGTTGCCGGCACGATGGCGTATCCCATGGACATCCCGAACTGGCATTTTTTCATCCAGTTATAATAGTAGGCCGCATTTGCCGTTACCTTGTCTGTGAATTTTGCATAAGATAATTTTCCCTGATTGAACGCCTTGATGACCTCAATGCCGTTTATGTATTCCACAACGGTCCCGCTCATTTCCTGTGTGGCCTTTACTGCCCCTTCATAATCCTTGCTATAGCTTCCCATAATTGTCATCATGAATGCCATGCCCACAGGAATGGTCACAAGGGACAGAAACGCCATGCGCCAGTCCAGAATAAACAGGTAAACCAAGATTAATACCGGTCCTGCAACATTTGCGGTCATTTCCGGGAACAGATGCGCAAGCGTGGTTTCCATGCCATCCACCTGGTCCACAATGATCTGCTTCATCTTCCCGCTTGGCATATCCACGACTGTCCCAAGGGGCAGTTTAGGCAGCTTCTCCAATATCTTCTGCCGGATAGTCTTCAGTATGGAAAAAGTCGCCTTATGGGATATGGATAATGCCATGTTGTAAAAAAGTGTACGGGCAGCATATCCTGCCAGTCCCAAGCCTA
>CAYNXE010000353.1:0-1275 GCA_964400995.1 uncultured Odoribacter sp. | reverse complement strand
CTCCTCCTGATGCAGGAATCGGCATGAAAGCGGAAAGATGCCGCCTGAAAACGAATTATTTGCCGTTTATAAATCGCAACATGCGTTGTTTTCTTCAAACTCCTCAATCCATTCTTTCACTTTTGCCTGAAGTAATGCTTTGTCTGGTAGATATAATTGATAAGCTGAAGCATAGATATTGGCATCTTTAGGTAAGGTCAACTCAACAAGCGCATCATTTTTTCGCTCACAAAGCAAAATTCCGATAGTTGGTTTTTCAAAATCTTGTTTTATATAGCGATCGTAATAATTTACATACATCTGCATCTGTCCAAGATCTTGATGAGAGAGTTTGTCGGTTTTCAAGTCAATGAGCACATAACATTGTAGTAATCGATTGTAAAAGACCAGATCCACATAAAAGTGCTGTTCCTCAAATGTAAACCGTTTTTGACGGGCTTCAAAAAGAAATCCTTTCCCAAGTTCCAGCAAAAATTGTTGCATCCTGCTGATAATGGCATTTTCTAACTTCGACTCAGAATATGCAACATCTGGTTTTAAACCTAAAAATTCCAATGTTATGGGATTCTTTATGATATCGGACGGCTTTTCTATTGTTTGTCCCTCTTTTGCCAGACGTTTTACTTCATCTTTGTTTCGGCTTAAAGCCAATCGTTCATAAAGACTACAGCCCACCTGCCTACTGAGTTGCCTTTTTGACCACTGCTGTTGCGCACATTCGATTTCATAGAAACTTCGAGCCTCTGGATTCTCGACACGCATCAGGATGAGGTAGTGAGACCAAGAGAGCATAAAACCATTTTCAGGTAACGTTTTGGCTTGTATGTCATTCGGATTTTCAGAATAATCCGTGTAATTGGCTAACCGCCGGTTAGCTTTTTCTGCCTCAAAAGGATAATCGCCGGGTTGCCTATTGGAATATACAATATAGAACTGCCTGATGTTTTTCATATTGGCATAAGACCAACCTGCTCCAAAGCGTGCAGTCAGTCTTTCAGACAGACCTTTCAATACTTGTTTCCCATATTGCGCCCTGGTATTCCCTTCTTGTTCATATTCAACGATATGTTGTCCGATATGATATTTCGTATAAACCTCTGCGATATTTATGGAGGTGGCAATGTACGTCCTTGCTTGTTCTATAAGACCGACAACCTTATCGAACAATGAGTCTATGCCCTTATCAGTAAAAACGAATTCGTTTGCAATCATATCTTCCACAAATATAAAGGCTTTTTGAAAGTTCGCAAAAAAAGCGAATGTTTTTTGGAAGAA
>CAYNXE010000352.1:0-1294 GCA_964400995.1 uncultured Odoribacter sp. | reverse complement strand
TTGTATCAGCGGGCTTTGACCCTGACAACAACGCGTTTATTTTCACCAACAATACCCTCGAATATTATCCCTCTGCCGAAGTACCCGAAGTGGCCAAAATGCTTCGCAGTCAGATTCATGGAGTTTTGAAAGGCGACAAATTTGTAGAACTGAAAAAGTGATGACCAGCGTTGAACCCGTATCCTTGCGCGAACTGAACCAGCGCCTGTCCCGTGCAATTACATCCGCACCCGGACTTACGGATGTGTGGGTGACGGCCGAGACATCCGACCTCCGCAGTTCCAGCGGGCATTGCTACATGGAATTGCTCCAGAAGGATGCCGACACGCAGGTGATACAGGCCAAAGCCAGAGCGGTGATCTGGGCCAATAATTATGCTCGTATCTCGGCACGTTTTTCTGCTGTCACGGGCAACGTGCTCCGATCCGACATGAAAATCATGGTGCGGGCTACAGTGAATTTTCATCCCGTTTACGGCCTGAGCCTCGTGATATCCGACATCGACCCGGATTATACTGTGGGCGACCTTGCCCGAAAGCGCAACATGATTCTGCAACGTCTGCAGCAGGAAGGTGTGGCCGACCTGAACCGAATGTTACCCTGGCCCCAACTCCCCGTAAGAATTGCCGTTATATCGGCGGCAGGCGCAGCCGGCTACGGCGATTTTCTCAAGCATCTCCACCTCAACCCCGACCGCCTGCGTTTCAGCACCACTCTTTTTGAAGCTGCCATGCAGGGCGAGCGAACCGTGCCGGCGGTCATCGGCGCATTAGAGGCCATCAACGAGCGCATCGATGAGTTTGACTGTGTGGTCATTATCCGTGGAGGCGGAGCGGTGAGCGACCTCGCTTCTTTCGATGATTACGACCTGGCCGCAAATGTGGCGCAGTTCCCCTTGCCGGTAGTTGTCGGAATCGGTCACGAGCGCGACGTCACTGTGCTGGATTTTGTTGCAAATGCACATGTAAAGACTCCGACAGCGGCCGCAGAATTACTGCTGCGCCGTGTAGGCGAAGCCTACGCACGTGTGATGGATACCGGGCAGGAGATACTCGAGGCCGTCCGCACCCGTATTGCAGGGGCGAAGCATCAGCTGGCATATTATCAGGGACTTATGCCCGCGCTTGTGAGGAATGTGATTGACAGCAACCGCCGTAAGGTGGGGCGAATGATGGCTGAATCAGTAGCCGTGGCTGCAAAAAATGTGGTCAGCATCAATCGCCAACGCCTCGACGGTATCGACCGGACCCTCAGCCTCCTATCGCCGGAAGCAACTTTAAGGCGTGGATACTCC
>CAYNXE010000351.1:0-1302 GCA_964400995.1 uncultured Odoribacter sp. | reverse complement strand
CTCAGGTTCTTTCGAAAACCGCAGAGAAAAGTGCTTTTTTTCGTTGACCTTCACCATTTCATCACATATTCTTATCTCAATAATGATTTCCCAGCGGAAGATCACGCTTTTCCAGAGGGATGTCATTGAAGGAGAGAAGCATGAAAGGAGGATTACGCACGGTCGCTTCTTCCGACTGGAGCGTAGTCTCGGGGGGTTAAGCGTAACCTTCAAGGGGAAGGGTTCGCTGCTATTACGGGTACCTCAACAGCCCTAGATTTTTGAGGCGTTCGTAATGACTATCCGCAGGTGCGTTATCGGTTCGGTCTTGCTATTGTGCAGGGTTTCGCAACCCATTCTATTGAAGGCACTTGCGTTGTATCTCATCCATCAAACAGCGCTTGTGCGAATTTCCTTTATCTAGGGGGTATTGATGGACGGAAAAGAGTTCACAGTATCTGAAGTCATCGACCGCGCTGGCATTTCTGGCCACACTTGGGTCGTCTTCGTCCTCATGGCCTTCGCCATGATCTTCGACGGCTATGACTTCATGATCGTTAACACAACGAACACATTCGTTGCCCGTACGTTCTGGCCCGACGTGGCCAACCCGGGCGCACTTATGGGTTCGCTCACCACTTGGGGCCTGCTCGGCATGGTTATCGGTGGTGCTGTCGGCGGCATTCTATCTGACATGATCGGCCGTAAGAAGATGCTCACCATCGCGGTTATCTTCTATGGTCTGTTCACCCTGCCGCAGGCTTTCGCGAATGACCTCGTGTTCTTCGCCACCTTCCGCCTGATCGCCGGTTTCGGCGTCGGCTCCTGCATCCCGGTCGTCACCACCGTGTTCTCGGAGACCATTCCCTCCAAGAACCGCGGCTTCTTCGTGACCTTCGGCATGGCATTCATGGTTGCTGGCTGGGTTCTTGCTGGTCTTATCGGCAACCCGATCTCCAATGCAACCACCCCCATCATGGGCGACTTCACCAACTTCGTTGAGTACACCACCGCTGATGGTGGCGCTGCTACCATGTACGCCAACTGGCGTCTTTGCTACCTGATCGGCGCTCTTCCGATCGTTTACGGAATCATCCTGTTCTTCTGCATGCATGAGACTCCGCACTGGTATGCGAACCATGGCATGGCTGAGAAGGCTTGCGAGCGTCTTCATGACATGGTCAAGGCCACCCGTCACGTTGACGTGACCTTCGATCCGAGCCTGCTCATCATCCCGCCGAAGCCCAAGGCTACCGGCCCTGCAGCTCTGTTCTCTTCTAAGTTCCTCATCGGCACCGCTGCCATCTGGACCGCATACTTCGT
>CAYNXE010000350.1:0-1321 GCA_964400995.1 uncultured Odoribacter sp. | reverse complement strand
TTTACTTTCCATTCTGCGCTGCCTTGCGCCGCCTTCCATAATTTCTGGTATTCCCCGCAGGTCTGCAGCAGTTCCCGGTGAGTGCCGGCTGCAGCCAGTTTTCCGTGTGCTATGACACAAATCTGGTCGGCGTTCATAATGGCAGGAAGTTTATGGGCAATCACAAATAAGGTTTTTCCCTTTACCAGCTCCGCAATCGCAGCCTCCATTTTTTCTTCGTTCTCCGGGTCGGCATATGCGGTCGCTTCATCAAGTACAATGATAGGAGCATTTTTCAGGATTGCACGGGCCAGGGATATGCGCTGGCGCTGGCCGCCGGAAAGCATCTTGCCAGCATCGCCGGCCATGGAGCGGATTCCCTGCGGCAGTTTTTCAAGAAATTCCAGACATTGCGCTTTTTTCGCCGCTTCAAGGACTTCTTCATCTGTAGCGTCCGGTTTCCCCATCCGTATATTTTCGAGCAGAGAGGTATTAAACAGATACTGGTCCTGTGCTACATATGAAATCTGGCTGTTTAATGCCTTCAGGCTCATTTCCGTTAATTTCTGTCCGCCAATAGAAATACTTCCCTGCTGCGGATCATAGTAATGGATCAACAGCTTCGCCAGCGTACTTTTTCCAGAACCTGATTCACCAACTAAAGCCGTTTTCTGTCCTGCTTTTACGGTAAAACTGACATCTGTGATTACTTCGTCCATTGTCACCACCGGCTTACCGTCCGGCCCCGGCTGCGCTTTTTCATATCCAAAAGTGATATGGTCAAAACAAATGTCAAGATTTTTCCCATGAAAATTGTCATCTGTCTGCTTCAGAGGGGCGGTTTCCAACACCTGCTCCAAAGCGGAAATTTTATAATTAAGCTGCGGCATAGTCGGTAAAAATCCCAATGACTTTAACAGCGGTATGCCGATACTGAGCGACAGGCATAGAATGAGGATTAAATCCGGCAAAGTGGAAAATCCGGAAAGGACAAACCATGCACCCAAAGGCAGAGTAAGGATAATCGTACAAGGGAGCAGGCTGCTGTAAACCGCCATCCAGGGCCATGCCGCTTTATACCATTCCAATGTATAATCCCGATAATCGGAAATATCCCTGCGAAAACGCTCATAAGATTCGGCATCCTTGTTAAACACTTTCACCACTTCCATGCCGTTGATGTATTCAATGATGGTATTGTTCATTTTCTGCCCCGCCATATAGTACGGCCCCATTTTCTTCATGCCGACAGAATACATGATCATCATAGCCGCAAAACTGACCGGGATTGACGCAAGGGATAATAAAGCCAGTTTCCAGTCTATAAAGAACATGGCAACAT
>CAYNXE010000349.1:1065-1323 GCA_964400995.1 uncultured Odoribacter sp. | reverse complement strand
AAAGACCTGTTGTACAAGTTTACCGACAAGTATGGAAAATTCCCCTTTGCCAATCATCGGCATTGAAACAAAACGGAACCCAGGGGGCCAGAATTTAAAAGACGCCAGCGGAACTGCCCGCTGGCGTCTTTTGGCGTGTGATGAACTTTTTGCTGGCCCGGTTGCTAGGCTCCCGGGCTACTGCCGGATGTTCCGCCAGCGCTCCGCGGCACGTGTTTGCTCCCGCCCCATGTCCAGGAATGCCGCGCCAGCCACGAC
>CAYNXE010000349.1:0-1055 GCA_964400995.1 uncultured Odoribacter sp. | reverse complement strand
TTTCCGCCAGCAGTTTTTCCACCTCTGCCAGCGGGTCTTCTACGGGCAGCAGCCGGGGCTCGCTGACGTGCATGAAATCGCGCAGGCGCTCCTCAAGAAAGGCCAGCAGGGAGCCCTCGGCGGCAAATTCGTACAGGCATCTTGTTGCCGCGCCAGCTCCGACCTCTGGGTCCCGCTCCAGATGGACGAGGGCCAGCGCATAGTCCGCTTCGATTTGGGCAAAATGCAGGTTGAGCGAGAAACCCGCCTCCACCTTTTCACACCGGAAGCTTTTGGCGTTCGCCGTGCCCCTGTCTTTCGGCGTTCCTCCAGAAGAGGCGCACCGATAGCAGACAAGGCCGCGGCTGCCCTCGGTGGAAACAGTGGCATCCCGCCTCACCTGGCCGCGGCAACAGGTGTCGCACACCTCTCGCAGCCGTGGGGCAAACTCCGGGGTGAGCGGCGTGGGACAAGTGATATTCAGGAGCCTGTCCACCCACTGCTGAAGGTCAATATCGACCGCATGGCCCGGGGACAGGCCCAGCCGGCACGCACTTGCGCCGACCATGACAGAGGGCCTTACGGCCGCCTCCATCCGCGGCGCCCCGGGGTGAAGGCGGCCGCCCCCGATGCGGAAACTGCCGCTGTCCCCGGCAGGCATCTGCTCTACAAGCAGTCCTTGCACCTCGGCATGGGTGAGGGCCGGAGCCTTTTTCTTTTTATGCACGGCGTATTCCAGCCCGAGCAGGCGCAGTAGCTTGAGCTTTTCCGGCACGGCCCATACCCGCAAGGAGGCGCCCGGCCAGGATTCCACCGAAAAACACGTCCACTTCGCACCGGCGTCCGGGGCCTGCGCCAGGGCATCCTGTAAAATTTTTTTGCTGTACATGTAATGTGGCCTCCATGCCCGTAATCACGCTCTGGCGCGACCCCTCTTGCCCGCCGCAAGCAAATTGCCCACGCCGTTCCCAGTGGCATTTGAGCACCGCTGTCAAGCCCGGCAAAGCTCCCCAGGCATTTCGGGCCGCAAAGAGGCCGTTACATGTGGCCGGCAGAACCCGAGCCGGATTGAAAAC
>CAYNXE010000348.1:0-1350 GCA_964400995.1 uncultured Odoribacter sp. | reverse complement strand
AAGAGGAGGTATCATGGTCATCGTGCCTCATCAGGAAGACGACGTGCTTCTTTGCGCGGGCATTTAGTATCAGGCAAGGCAGCTGGGACAGGATGTAAAAGTTGTTATGGTGACGAATGGGGATTACGGGTGCAGCGATCATACAAAAGGGCAGGAGAGGCTCAGAGAAACAATAAGGGGCATGCGGATATTGGGAATTAAGGAGAAGGATCTGTTGTTTTTGGGATATGCGGATACCGGTATGCCGAAGGAAGAGAGTTTTCTCTGGACGCTGTATCGGGAAAAGGATCAGGAGAAAGTGTTTTCATCCGGCTGCGGCAGCAGGACATATGCGCTGCCGGAAAAGAAAGAGTATCACATGGAAAAATATGGAGACCACGCTTTTTATACAAGAAATATGGTAAAGCAGGATTTAAGAGCAGTGCTATTACAGTATAAGCCGGCCTGTATATTTACAACACACAGCGAGGACACCCACGGAGACCATGCAGGATTATATATGTTTTTACAGGAGATACTGCAAGAATCAGGAAGAGAAGAAGACTATCGGCCGGCTGTATTCTGCGGGCTGGTACATTCCAAAGAGGGAGATGATCTTTGGCCGGAAAGAACAGGGGAGAGGTTTACCTGTCCCAAAGGCTTGGATGACAGCGGCTGCATGAAGTGGGAAGAAAGGTATTGTTTTATCCTGCCGGATGAAATGACACAGAAAAAAGGCAAAGATAATTTAAAATATCAGGCTCTTTTACAACATGAAACAGCGTTGGAACCAAATGCATACGAGTTTTTAATGTCCTTTATCAAGGATGAGGAAATTTTCTGGGAGATAGACAGACTTTAAAACAGGTTGGATTGATACAGGAGGAAAAGAAGATGACAGCGGGGAAAGAACCCATATATCCAATAGAACCATGGACAGTGACCGAGGAAGCTTTTGACAGGAGAACCAATTACCGGAATGAGACAACTTTTTCTTTATCAAATGGTTATATCGGTACCAGGGGAACTTTTGAGGAGGCCTATGATTTTGATATTGAAACAGGGCTTGAAGGAAACTTTGTAAACGGTTTTTATGAGAGCGAAAAGATCCGTTATGGAGAGGCAAATTTCGGCTCTCCTTTATACAGCCAGTCTCTGCTCAATCTGCCAAATCTGAAAGAGACAAAACTGTATATTGATGAGGAAGCGTTTGATATGGAGCAGGGAAAGGTAGAGGAATATACCAGAAGGCTGCATATGAAGGAGGGTTTTCTGGAGAGAAGCCTTGTGTGGGTTTCTCCCGGCGGGAAGTCCGTTAAAATACGGATAGAACGTCTGGTATCTTTTGAAATGGAACATATCATGGCGATC
>CAYNXE010000347.1:0-1356 GCA_964400995.1 uncultured Odoribacter sp. | reverse complement strand
CCGCCACCAGTGCGATCACTCCGGCGATCAGCGCCAGCTTGACGTTTCCCATGCCCAGGACTTTGGCCAGCAGGCCCCCGTTTTTGGAGGCCGCGCCCAAAATAGTGGACAGGTTTTTCACCGCGCCTATACCGGCAGACGCCACTTGCAGGCCCTTAAATGCTCCCACGGCAGTCATTACCGCGCCGCCCACGGCCAGGATCGTGTTTCGGTTCTCCCACAGGGCTTTCCCGCCCTCTATGATCATGGGTATAATTTCCCCGGCCTTTTCCGACACAACGGGCAGGACGTTATTGGCCAGGTACTCCAGCCCCTCCTTTGCGTATGGGGCCAGCTGCTCCCCGATTTGCAGCTGTAACTCCGACACAGCGGACTGGAAAATGGCGGTTGCTCCCGCCAGGTTGTCGGTGTTCGCCTGCGCCACTTCCAGCAGGACGCCGGAATGGTCCATTATGTCGGTTTCCAGGGTGGACCATGCGCTGGCGGCACCGTCCGCGCCCTCTGCCACGGCGTCCAGCAGGTAGGACATTTCCGTGAAATAGTTGGTGCCCGCTAT
The DNA here is from genome assembly GCA_964400995.1 of uncultured Odoribacter sp. GTDB lineage: Bacteria > Bacteroidota > Bacteroidia > Bacteroidales > Marinifilaceae > Odoribacter. The sequence continues at coordinate 800 of CAYNXE010000347.1, read as the reverse complement.
GTTCTTCATGTAGGCCAGCCGCTCCGCGTCTGACAGGTTGGACAGGGCGGCGGACGTGTCGCCCAGCACCGTTTCCAGTCCACGGAAATTTCCGGCGCTGTCGAATACGGCCACGCCCAGGTCCTCAAAAGCGGACAGGGCGGCGGTGTTGGTGGTCATGCGGGACAACATGGAATTTAGTGCGGTTCCGGCCTCGGATCCCTTTGTGCCGTTATTGGCCAGGACGCCCAGGGCGGTGGACAGGTCGCCCATGTCCACCCCGGCGGTCTTTGCCGCGCCGCCGCACCCTATGAACGCCTCCAGCAGACTTTCCGCCGTGGTGTTGCTGGCCCGCTGGGCCTGGACGGCCAGATCCAGGTAGTCGGTCATATCCCCCACACCCAGGCCCAGGGCGGACATACTATCCGTTACCAGGTCGCTGCACCTGGCCAGGTCCATGCCCGTGGCCTCACTGGCCCGCAGGATGGGCTCCAGGCCCGCCAGGCTCTCCTCCACGTCCCAGCCTGCCAGGGCCATGTAGCCCATGGCCTCCGCCGCCTCGGTGGCGGTTTTGGTGGTCTTGGCGCCCATTTCACGGGCCGCCGCCTCCATCAATTCATATTCCGTTTCAGTTGCCCGTGCTGTGACCGCCGTGCTGTCCATGGCCGCCTCAAATTCCGAATAGGCGGACAGGGAGGAGGCAGCGACGCCCGCCGCCGCCGTGGCTACCCCGGCCAGCGCCGTGGCCGCTGCGGTTCCCACCGCTTTGGCCGCGCTGCCCAGGGTGTTCAGATCCTTTTCCGCCGCCGAACAGGCCGCCT
>CAYNXE010000346.1:0-1357 GCA_964400995.1 uncultured Odoribacter sp. | reverse complement strand
GACACCGCGGAGCGTTCTAGCGGTCGGAAGACGAAAAATGGTCGTTTTATGTGTTATATTATCATGAAACGACCAATAGATATTATCAAACTGATAAAACTTCTACCCTTAGATTTTATGTCTCAGACAGCTGAAGATTTAAAGGCAGATTATAAAGTGAAGAAACTTCAAGCGCTACGTCTGTTTTCAATCCTTTTAATTGCATTCATACGACAGAGTGAAATCAGTCAGCGCAAAGTCTGTGAACAAATCTCCTCCTTTTGGCTTGATGAATTCCTTAATATCACTATGGGGAGTTGTACTGTGACTCATTCCTCGTTATCAGAGCGTCTTGCATCGATCAACCCGGATTATTTTGCAAGGGTCTATCAGAAGATCCTCAGCATAACAGAGAAACATATTGGACTTGACCAGCTGTTTGATTCCGGCATAATTCGGGTAGATACGACATTGGTTGCTGAAACCAGTGCAAAACTTAGCGATGGAATAAACACCAGTGTCAACAATCGTTTTGGAGGACAGAAGCGGCAGCTCAAATATGGGATGGCCTATGACGGATTCGCGGCCGTCCTTGCCAAGGTGTTTGATCAACAGCAGGCTTCATCAGAGGAAGTAGCCCTCGGAAAAACGATACTGGAAACCGCATCCGATATAGCGCGTGAAGGAGATGATCTTGTATTTGACAGAGGCGTAGCGGGTTATGATACATTATGCGGCCTTAAGGAACTTTGCCGTAAAAAACATTGTCATTTTATTTCAAGATTGAAACTGCGCAGGATTTACCATCCCTGCCAGGACAATATGATTGCCGGAGTGACTGTTAAAGACGATGAGTTCGAAATAATTGAGGACTGTATCGCCACTCTCAATCGCCCCGCAAACTCTGAATATGGTGTTGAAAAATTTCGAATAATCAAGGTGCGATTTATAAAGACCAGACCCAAAACCCTTCCTAGTGCAAAACGACGCCGTTATGAACCTGAGATGTTATTAATAACTGATGACTTTGACTCAGACCCTCTTACACTGGTACACAAGTACAAAAAGAGGTGGGATATTGAGGTATTTTACAAATTCCTCAAACAGAACCTCTCTTTTTCTCATTTTCTCACAACTAATAGAAATGGTATACAAGTAGTTCTTTACATGACATTGATAACAGCTGTGCTTATCAAACTATATGCTGCATTAAATGATATTGGACCGACTATAGCTCAGACAAGAATGGTAATCCAGCTTGAAAACTGGATTTATACCCATCCTTTAGTGCACCATCATAGAAATACTCCGAAACCTAAAAATTCGCCAGATAAGCATAAAACATAGTCTTCCGACCGCTAGAACGCGGAGCGGCGTC
>CAYNXE010000345.1:0-1359 GCA_964400995.1 uncultured Odoribacter sp. | reverse complement strand
GCGGATAGGAAGAATCCTTTCGGAACGCGAGGCGGTTTCCGTTGCTGTTGAGCAGGCCGTATTTCTTTGTAAACTGATCGTAGAGCTTGTTGAGATTGGCCTGTTCGGTCAAGAGCTCTGCATCGCTGGCCCCGCGCATTTGCAGATCAATGAGTTTTCGGGCACTGTCCCGAATGGCGATCATGCCCTTGACACGCTCAGCGGACTTCTTGCCCAGCTTTTCCTGCGTCATGCGGGAATTTTCCCGGAAGTACAGCTTTCCGTGGGACAGGGCATAGCTGAAATTGCGTACAGTGGGGTCGGCGGGGATGCTTTCCGCCTCTTTTCCGTCCTCCTGTTCCGGTGGGGCCAGCTTCAGCAGCTCCCGGTTGGGCGGGCCGATGCGCTGGACTGCCTCGGCAAGCTGCTGGGCGAGGTCGGCTCCCTCAATGGGCAGACAGGCAGTTTCTGTCTCGCTGCCGTACATGTTTTTCCAGAACGACATTTTTCCCAGCACCATTTCCGGATGATCCAGGAAATAGCGGTTGAGAGGTACGCCGTCCGTGGTCAGGCCGCTCTCCACCCACTCCGGCAGCTTCTCCGGGGCGCGGTCACGCTTTTGGAAAAAGAGAATGTCCGTGGTGACTTTGGTGCCAGCGTTAGCCAGAAATGCGTCATTGGGCAGGCGGATCGCCCCCAGCAGGTCGGCCTTTTGCGCCAGCGCGGCCCGAACCTTGCTGTTTTTCTTGTCCATGGTCCCCTTGGTGGTGACAAAGGCCACAATACCGCCAGGACGCACCTTGTCCAGCGTTTTTGTGATGAAATAGTCGTGAATGAGCAGGTTTTGTCGGTCATAGCGGCGGTCGTGGACGCTGTACTCCCCAAAGGGGACGTTGCCCACAGCCAGGTCAAAATAGTTATCCGGGTGATCGGTATTCTCAAAGCCGTCAACGACAATATCCGCTTTTTGGTAGAGCTGCTTGGCGATGCGCCCGGTCAGGCTGTCCAGCTCCACGCCGTGGAGCCTCGCGTCCGCCATGGATTCCGGCAAGAGGCCAAAGAAATTGCCGATCCCCATGGACGGCTCCAGCACCGTTCCCGGCTGGTAGTCCATATTCTCCACCGCCTGATAAATGGCCTTAATGACAGTGGGGCTGGTATAGTGGGCGTTGACCGTGGTAGCACGGGCGGCGGCGTATTCCTCCGGGGTCAGCAGGTCGTTCAGTTCGGCGTACTCCTTGGCCCATTTCGCATTATCAGGGTCAAACGCCTGGGCAAGACCGCCCCAGCCCACATACCGGGAGAGGATTTCCTGTTCTTCGGGCGTAGCAAGGCGGCTCTCCGCCTCGATCTGCTTCAAGGTACGGATAGCCGCCACGT
>CAYNXE010000344.1:0-1379 GCA_964400995.1 uncultured Odoribacter sp. | reverse complement strand
TATCGGAAATATGCTTTCCATGCGTTCCGAAATACGCCCTTTGTACTGGCAAAGCTGGGCAATAACGCAGGCATCTATGGCTGCGCGAAAATGATTTTATGAGGAGGAACGACCATGCTTGACTTTAGCAAGGCCAACGAATGGAAGATCATCGAAACTGACTTCGATCCCAGTGCCCTTGGCAAAGTGGAGGCCAATTTCTGCCTGGGCAACGGTTATCTGGGCCTGCGCTCCGCCACCGAGGAGCAGTACCGGGGCGAGACCCGCGATCTGCTGGTGGCGGGCACCTTCAACCGCTTCTCCGAGGAGGAAGTTACCGAACTGCCCAACGCCGCCGACGTGACCAACATTGAGATCACGCTGAACGGAGCTCGGTTTGATTTGACCCAGGGCACAATCCGCAGCTACCAGCGGACACTGAACATTCAAAACGGGTTGCTTACCCGTGAAGTGGAGTGGACCTCGCCCAAGGGCGAAAACTTCACCCTCAAATTTGAGCGTATGGTGTCTTTGAAGCGTCTGCATACCATCGCCGCCCGGGTGACCATCACCCCTGAGTGCGACACTGCCGTCACCTTCCAGTCCGGAATTGATGGGCGGACTACCTGCGACGGCTCCCAGCACTTCACCGAGGGTGAAACCCGGTTCTACGACAAGAAATATCTGCAATATATGCCAAAAACCATCCAGTCCGGCATTACTTTTGTGCTGGATGCTGCCCACCACTTCTATGTGAACGGAGCGGCTGTAACGCCCAAGAGCGACATCAACATCCTGCGCCGCCGGATGTTTTCCAAGTTCGCACTGGATGTAAAAGCAGGCCAAACAGTGGTGCTGGAGAAGTTCGCCAACGTCTACACCAGCCGGGATCGGGAGCTGGAGGGGTACACGCAGCATCAGATGCAGGCGTTTGCCCTAAAGGCGCTTCAGGAGGATGAGCAGGCTGGATTTGGCGCTCTGCTGACGGAGTCTGCCGCCTGCTGGCTGGAAAAGGTGTGGATGCGGGTCCCCATTTCCATCGACGGTCCCGACTTTGACCAACTGGCTATCCGCTTCGCCCAGTACCATATGCAGCTTATGACCCCAGCCCACGATAACCGCATGAACATTGGTGCCAAGGGCCTGTCCGGCGAGGGCTACAAGGGCCATACCTTCTGGGATACGGAGATCTTCCTGCTCCCCTACTTCATCTTCAATATGCCAGAGGTGGCCCGGAGCCTGGAGGAATACCGCTATCTGTCCCTCCCTGGTGCCCATGCCAAGGCAAAGCACAATGGGTATGTCGGCGCTCAATTCCCCTGGGAGAGCGCGTGGCTGGACGATGGCGAGGTGACGCCGGAGTACATGGGCACCGACATTGTGACTGGCCAACTCATCAA
>CAYNXE010000343.1:0-1381 GCA_964400995.1 uncultured Odoribacter sp. | reverse complement strand
ACTCCATGCCTCAAGTACCAGCACACTCGCCGGATAATCGTACTTCTTTAATAAGGCAATCTGCTCTTCCACATCACTCTGACAGTTCCACCGGTTTGCTGAGATCCATATACCAAATGCATACTCCGGTAAAGGTTCCGGTCTGCCGGTCAGACTGATATAATCACTCAATATTTCCTGCATGCTCCCGGTAAACACATAGACTGCCGCATCTTCCGGTATCGTACATCTTATCGTCTCCTGAAAAGAAAAGACTGTTTTCTCTTTTGTTTCCACATAAATTCCGAATCCTGCTTCCGTCATAAAAAAGGGAGTAACGAGGTAGCTGTAGCTTCCCTGATTACAGAATTTCTCCACAACCTGATTTACGACACTCTGCCCTTTCTGATTCAGAAAATCAAATTTCTCTCCCATCCCGCAGGCTATCTCATACTCTGCAGCAATTTCCAATATACCGCCGCTTTTCCTTTCTATCAGGACAGGTTTCCCGTAGCATCCGGCTATGGAGCCGGTATACTCTTTCTCTCTGATAATATTTACAAGCATTTACACCCTCATTTCTTCTTACTACTCTTTTGTTTCTCCTTTCACGCTTTCCCGCTCGAGAAGTTCCACTTTCAGGATCTCATCCACTCGCTTCATCGCGGGGTTCTCAATATTTTCAATCAAAATATCCACAGCCAGCTCACCTTTTTTAGAAATAGGCTGCCTCATCGTCGTAAGCCCCGGCGTCGTATATTTTGTCTGCTCCAATCCGTCAAATCCGATCACCGATATCTCATCGGGTACGGAAACACCAAGCTGATAAAAGCCGCTGAGCAGGCCGATCGCAAGGATATCCGCTGTTGCGACCACCGCCGTTATTCCCAGATCAGCCTCCACGATCCGCTTTGCTGTCTCGGCGCCGCTCTCATAAGATACCAGATTCTCAAACAGAAATTTATCGGAATAAGGAATACCGTTTTTTTCAAGAGCCCGTCTATAGCCATTAAACCGCTTTTGCATCACACCGTCTTCCTGCAGACTTCCCGAAGCAAACGCGATTTTTGTATGTCCCTTCCCGATCACATAATCTGTTTCACAAAAACTTGCGTACTCATCATCAATGCGAATAGCATGGAACCAATCGTTTTTACAATAGCTGTCCACCAGTACCACCGGAACTTCCAGCTCTTTTAACTGGGTCCAGAATCTGCTCTCATAGGTTCCGACAATGATAACACCCGCCAGATTTCTCTCCTTGATCAGATTCAGGTAATCCTGCGTCACATCCGTTGCTGAGATCAGTACATGGTAACCTCTTCGCCTCGTGGCAAATTCTATACTGCCAAGCAGCTCGCTGTAAAATGTATTATGAAACATCAACCTGCTGCCGGGCTCC
>CAYNXE010000342.1:0-1381 GCA_964400995.1 uncultured Odoribacter sp. | reverse complement strand
GAATTTACCTTCAGGGTGCCGATCCGTTTATTCTGCCATACAAGCGACTTATGGAGGTTGCAGATCTCATTCATGAACATTTACCGTGGGTCACTTCAATCGGTGGTTATGCACGTGTCGATAATCTAAAGAACAAGACCGTGGAGCAGTTGCGTGATTTGACGAAGGCAGGTTATGGAGGGTTCTATTTCGGTATCGAATCCGGCGATGATAATCTGCTCCGCCGAATGCACAAGGGCTATACCTCGGAAGATATTGTCAAACAGATGTCGAAACTTGGTGAGGCAGGAATGCCATTTGTGGGTAACTTCCTCGGCGGTCTCGGCGGTCACAACTACGGGCTTAGCCATGCACGTGAGACAGCCCGAGTGAGCAACATCATCCGCCCTGATATGATCTATGCTTCCGAGCTTACTCTCTTCCCTGATACGCCTCTAATGCAGGATGTCAAAGACGGGAAATATGAGGAAGCAACTGAGGTGGAACGTTTTGAGGAGATGCAGGAGTTTCTGCGCTGCCTGACCATTCCTACTGTGTTCAAGGCTGAACACGTCACCATGCCGTCGCCTATCAGAGGTCGTCTTCCGGAAGACCGTGACCGTATGATTCAGGAACTGCAAAGTCTGATAGATTTAGGAGAAGACAAACTTAGAAACTATAGAAATCAAGTTCAAGGTCTGTAAAAGTATGGCACATAAACGACTGGTATTCTATTTCACCGCCACAGGCAATGACCTTTACGTGGCACGTCAATTCAGCAGCATCCCTCTGAGTATTCCACAGGTAATGAAGGAACACCGCCACGGCCGGATGCACTGGGAGGCTGACGAGATAGGTATTGTCTATCCTATCTACTGGCAGAAGCCGCCGGTAATGGTGCAGGAATTTATCCGCAAGTCAACATTCGAGTGCAACTACTTCTTCGGTATCCTCACCTATGGTTGTAACTGCGACAACGGTCCTTCAATATTCACGAAGCTTTGCAGTGAAAGCGGAATCAGCCCCGAATATGTCAACGCCATCATCATGGTGGACAACTGGTTGCCGGGATTCGACATGAACCGACAGGTAGCTCTTGACCCCGCGAAACACATCGAGGAGCAGATTGCCAAGCAAGTTGATGATGTAGCGCATCACGTCAGGTACATACGTCGTTCTGTGCCAAACTTTGAGCATGGGCCGACATTTCCCGTTGAAGCACGTGACCAGTTTACCATCACCGATGCCTGCGTAGGGTGTGGTGTCTGTACGCACGTTTGTCCGTGTGGCAATTACAGAGTGGTTGATGGACGGGCACAGGCTTCCGGCGGGTGTGAACACTGTTTCGCTTGTGTGCAGAACTGTCCGCACAATGCCATCTATCTCACCGATGGAGAGGCCA
>CAYNXE010000341.1:0-1383 GCA_964400995.1 uncultured Odoribacter sp. | reverse complement strand
GTTCTAACATGTTAATATTTATATTTTTAATTATTGTTTCCGTTTCTGTAGGTATTAAAGTTGAAGTGTCAGACACTTGTTGCACGACCTCGCCAATTGCATAGTTTGTTATAAGCAAGTGCTTTGCCTCTCTATTATTATTGTTCTTCATGTTGCAGGAGTATTTCTTATCATATTCCTGAATGAATATACCAGGGTGGTTGTATAAGTCCATGATGAAATCAGTCTTGTTGATAATCATCATCCACTTTGCCTTGCATGCCACAAGAAGATAATTCGCCAATCGTTTGTGGTCATCACGTGTAAACTTATTAGCATTATAATCTGAGAATGGACAGTCGTAGGGTGGGTCGAGGAAGATGAAATCATTTTCTGTTGGAGAGGTTTTCAGCAAGAATTTCTCAAAATCAAGATTGTAGAGACGTGTTTTCTGGAAGTGTTCAATAACTTCATCAGATTTGAAGTAGTTGATTTTGTTGATTAATCTATTTTTGAGCCGAGAACTTCCGCCATAAGCTTCACAGAATTCACCTTTCTTATTGAAAGTGAACTTCGCACCAAATACATTCTCACGGATATACAAGAACAAAGCATCATGTAGAAGAGGATTGGTCACTGCGATACCCTTGTTGTTATAGAGCTTGCGAAGACTAACATACAGAGCACCTTTGATTGCAACTTCAACATGAGTATCAATAAGTCTTTGTTCTGTGGTTGACTTGGTCAGCATACTTTTGAAGCGCCTTGTCAAGTAGCCACACATTTCCAAAGATAGGTTGCATGGGTACGTTGATAATTCACCTAAAATCGTATCGATCTCAGAGCTGTGTGAGGCACACCAACTATTAACAACGACTTTCATTTCCTCGTCATCAAGTATTTCACAAAAATATTTAGCATATATCTCCGTTAGCTCTTCTTTCGTACTATTGAAGAAATCACCGGCATTTTTCATCGCTTTGTCAAGAACCTCTAGATACTTGAAGAACTCTGAGTTTGAGGTGGCAATATCTGTGTATAATGATATAAGTTCAGAACATAAATCATTCACATAATACTCCTTGGCATTAATCCCCATGAATACAGAACCACCACCAACAAAAGGCTCAAAGTAGCGGTCGTAAGCAGGTACGTTGGGTAAGATGTATTTGAGTTCATTCTTCTTCCCCCCTGCCCATGTAACCATTTGAGCAAGTCCAGATGCTGAGTTAGAAGAATTGTATGAAAGTGTTTGTTTTGCAAGTGTCATAACAACGTTTGTTTAAATTTTACGCTGCAAAGTTCACGGATTTTATTCAGAAGTCCCCCTTGTGCCAATATTGGCTGAAGTAATAAGTGGTATGGTTATAAAAAAAGCGAGAACATGTCTGACATGTCCTCGCC
>CAYNXE010000340.1:0-1383 GCA_964400995.1 uncultured Odoribacter sp. | reverse complement strand
CTCATTCATCACAGCCGCATTGCAGTGCTGCCAGCCGCCGTAGTAAAGATATATCTTTCCGTCGTCGTCCTTGAAAAGATGCGCGTCTATGGGCTGAGCATAGTTAATGAAACGATCGATAAGAGATTTCCCCGTCAGGTTTTTGAACGGTCCCGACGGTGAATCCGAAACAGCGATCTCCAACCCGCCGATCTCGTCATCACTCTGAATATCATTACTTGCAAAAATAAGATAATATTTTCCGTCCTTTTCGATGGCAGTGGGCGCCCATACCGCTCTGTGAACATACTTATAACCGCTCATGTCTATAATATCGGGGTGCTTTTCCCAGCGTATAAGATCCTCTGACGAAAAGCAGTCTATGTTCAGCTGCTCATTATATGAAGTAAAGGATTTTGTAACGTAAATATAATATCTGCCCTCAAAGTACCGTGCTTCGGGGTCGGCATACCAGCCGTTTACTATTGGATTCATAATTCATACCTCCGTATAAAATCTAAGAGTTCCGCCCTGCATAAGCTTATCATGGGCAATAAAATTTTTCGTAATATCCGTTCCGTTAAAGCTCACTCTGAAAACGCTGCTGCCGTTCGTTTCATTTATAATATTGAGAATATTCCCGCTGCCAAGTCTGACTGTGATCTTCCGCGCATTGCACACGCCTAAAACATACTCGCCGCTTCCCGGGCAGACAGGGTAAAAACCAAGTACGCCCAAAATATACCACGCGCTCATTGAGCCGTTGTCCTCATCACCGGGGAAAACATTTTCATTGTAGCCCTCTTTCAGCATACGGCGCACATGGCTTGCGGTCTTGTTAATTTTTCCAATCGCCGAATACAGATACGGCAAATGCATACTCGGCTGATTTGAAATTGCACATTGTCCGAAATCGGCAGCCGCCATTTCCGTCATTTCATGTATCTCGCAAGGGTATGTGCCTGTCTCAAAAAATGCGGGAGCAGAAAACAGCTCGTCAAGCTTTTCTTCAAATTTTTCCCTGCCGCCGTAAAGCTCCGACAGACCCTCTATGTCATGGTATACGGCAAATCCGTTCTGATACGCGCCGCCCTCGCAGTAATCGCCGCCCCATTCAAAAGGCGAAAAATCGGGCTTTCGCTCTCCGTTTGAGCTAAGACCTCTTATAAAGCCCGTCTCACTGTCAAACAGCCTTTTATATCCCTGCGACCTTGACAGATATTCGTCACGAATATCCGTCATACCAAGCTTTTCCGCAAGCTTAGCGATACACCAATCGCAGTAATAAGCGTCAAGGGAATTGTTCACGCTCTCACCGTATTTATCATTGGGTACATAGCCCAGCTTTAAATAGTCCTCAACGCCAATACGTCCGCCAAGGTGAGTGCCGCTTGCCGTATTTGC
>CAYNXE010000339.1:0-1403 GCA_964400995.1 uncultured Odoribacter sp. | reverse complement strand
GCGGAATCATAATGAGCAGCCGCTTGACTACATAGCGTATCATACCATTCTCCTTTCATACATAGGGATATTTTGCAAAAGCAGTACTGTACTTTACTTTCATACAGTACTGCTTCCGCGGTGGTTGCGTCCCGGAGTCAATTCCAGGGCAAGAAACATCAGGAATTATTTTGCGGGGGCGTAATCGTCGGTAAAGGTCATGGCATTCAGCACCGGGTTCTCTTTCTGCATACACACATCGGTCAGGCCCTTGGTAGTAACGATGGAGCGGATCTCGGTGTACAGACCATACATGTAGCAGTTCTCAATCAAATAGTCATGGAACGCGTTCATATTTGCCTCGCTGCGATCCGCCATAGCGGCCTTCAGCAGGCGCTGGAGCTCGGGATCCTGGGTAAAGCCCTGGGTGCCCTGATCGGGATAGTTGTCCTCATTGAACAGGTTGCTCCAGAAATGGGTGGTGAAATCGGTGACCACATCAGAGTACTCCGCAATGTCCCAATAGGTGGGGTCATTCTGAACGCTCATACGGGCGGCGCGGTCAAGGGCCTTGATTTCCAGTTCAATGCCGACCTCTTCCAGCATTGCCTGAAGGGCTACATAGGGTCCCTGGGGAGCCTGAGCGGAGGTCAGGATACTGAGCTTCAGTTCGCCGGGCTTGTAACCGGCGGCAGCCAGGCACTCAGCGGCTTTGTCCAGGTCCTGCTCGAAGTAGGACTGATTGTCCCAATCCTGCACATAGTCGGGGCCCTTGTTGGGAGCTACGTCATGGCTGACCACGCAGGCGTCGCTGCCGCCGCCCATCATAACGGTCAGAGAATCAGTAGCGTAGGAAACAGCCCTGCGGACGTTGACGTCCTTCATGGGAGAGTTCTCGCTGGTGTTGTAGATCAGGTACTGGGACATGGCGTTCATGTAGCGGGTAACGTTGTAGTCGCCGCTGGCAAAACGGCTCACGTCGGAGGCGCTGATCTCGGCCATATCCACTTCGCCGTTCTCCAGAGCGACGGAACGCATGGATGCCTCGGTGATACACTTCAGGGTGATCTTCTTCACGTTTTGAAGCTCAACGGTGGTCAGATCGCTGGTTTTCCAGTAGTTGTCCTTAGAGGCCATGACCAGAGAAGCGCCGATTTCCATGCTCTCCACGGTGTAGGGGCCAGTGGTGGCAGGATTGCCCTCGATTTCGTCCTGAGAAGCGCCCTCATACCAGGACTGGCTGGCGATGGAACAGCCGCAGAGGACCTCCTCAATCGCACCTTCGGTGTCGTTCTTCAGGTTGATGGTCAAAGTGTAGTCTCCGGTGGCCTCAGCGCTGGCGTAGTAGGTGCTGATCTCGGTGACATAGCCCAGCTCAGCCAGCTTATCATAGCTGAACACCACATCGGAGGCTTTGATGGCGT
>CAYNXE010000338.1:0-1405 GCA_964400995.1 uncultured Odoribacter sp. | reverse complement strand
GAGGCGACGCGCAGAAATGCGCAAGCCTACGCCCGGGGTGGCTCCGGCTTGCCCGGCTAAAGCCGGAACTTGTCGCAAAAAAGCCCTTTAGGTCGTGCGGGCCGAAGCCTCCGCCCCGCGGAGGCCCGCAACATTCTGTTGCAGTCCGTCCGCAGGCTTCTGCCCGAAAATTATGAATTTTTTATCCTACGACAGCCCCCGCCATGGTCTTATCTTCGGGGCCCAGAAGTCGCAAACGTCCGCCCGCATCCTCGGCCATAAGAATCATGCCCCGCGAAAGAGTACCCTTGAGCTCGCGCGGCTGGAGGTTGACGAGAACCAGCACCTGACGTCCTACGAGCTCCTCGGGCGTGAAGTGTTCGGCAATGCCCGAGACGATTTCCCGCTTGTCGATGCCCGTGTCGACGGTCAAACGCAGCAATTTCTTCGTTTTGGCGACTTTTTCGGCCGCCAAAATCGTCGAAACGCGGATGTCCATCTTCTGGAAGTCATCGAACGAGACCTCCTCTTTCTGCGGCTCGACGCCCTGCGACGCCTCGGCGGCAAGGTTGGCGGCCTTGGTCGCGGCGAGCTTGTCCAACTGACGCTGGATTACGTCGTCCTCGATCTTCTCGAACAGCAGCGCCGGAGTACCTATGCGATGCCCGGCAGCTATCAGGTCGGTAGCCCCGAGACGCTCCCAGGCGAAGCGGTCGACGGCCAGCATGTTCAGTATTTTTTCGGCCGAAAACGGCATGAAAGGCTCGATGGCGATGGCCGTGTTGGCCGTAATCTGCAAGGCGACGTTCAAAATCGTATTCACTCGCTCGGGGTCCGTCTTGATGACTTTCCAAGGCTCCGTATCGGCCAGATAGCGGTTGCCGATGCGAGCGATGTTCATGGCATCCTTGAGCGCCTCGCGGAAGTGGTAATGCTCGATGTTCGCTTCGAGCGACGCCTTGACAGCCGCCATTTCGGCGATGGTCGTGCGGTCGTAGTCGGTCAGCGCGCCCGCGGCCGGAACGATGCCGTCGCAGTACTTCTGCGTCAACACCAGCGCCCGGTTGACGAAGTTGCCCAGCACAGCCACCAACTCGTTGTTGTTGCGGGCCTGGAAATCTTTCCAGGTGAAGTCGTTATCCTTGGTTTCGGGGGCGTTGGCGCACAAGACGTAACGCAGGACATCCTCCTTGCCGGGGAAGTCGTCGAGGTATTCGTGAAGCCACACGGCCCAGTTGCGCGAGGTCGAAATCTTGTCGCCCTCGAGGTTGAGAAACTCGTTCGACGGCACGTTCTCGGGCAGGATATAACCCCCGTGCGCCCGCAGCATCGACGGGAAGACGATGCAGTGGAAAACGATGTTGTCCTTGCCGATGAAATGCACCATCTTGGTGTCGTCCGACTTCCAGTACTTCTCCCAGTCGGG
>CAYNXE010000337.1:0-1414 GCA_964400995.1 uncultured Odoribacter sp. | reverse complement strand
CCAAACATACTAAAACTTTTCTCCTGCCAAAATACTGATAAATCGACTGACTGTCTTATTCTGTCAACAACCTAATTCCCTTTTACGGCATTCACTTAAAATTTATAAAAATCATTTTAAGCTGTAACAAAAGCCCTTATTATGTGATATAAGAGACAAGTTATAACAAAATATTTTGTATCACTTAAAATTTTACTTACAGGGAGGTGAAAAGGTGCGGGAATTTTGCGGAAATACAGACATGGATTCCATCTATCAGGAGTACGCGAGTTTAGTTTATCGTTTCTTATACTCCTATACACACGATGCGGATCTGTCTCAGGAACTCATGCAGGAAACATTTTTGCGGGCGATAAACTCCATCTCACGTTATGACGGCTCCTGCAAGTTGTCTGTATGGCTCTGCCAGATAGCAAAACATCTTTTGTTTCAGGAGTTCCGAAAAAAGAAACATATGAAAACGGTAGAATTGACAGATTATCTAACTGATGATTCCGCATCAGATGGAGAAGCCAGTGTACTTCATCAAGAAAATAAAATAGAGCTTTATCAGGCTATCCATCATCTGAGCGAACCGGAACGGGAAGTTGTTATGTATCGGATCACCGGTGAACTTTCTTTCCGTGAAATCGGAGCAATTTTAGGAAAAAGTGAAAATTGGAGCAGAACAGTCTTCTATCGGGCAAAACAAAAAATCAAAAAGGAGTTGAATGCATATGAATAAAAATTTTTCCTGTGATATCATCAGGGATCTGCTTCCCGGATATATTGACGGAGTATTAAGCGAAGCCGGAACAAACGCGGTAACAGAGCATCTGGCGGAATGTGAAAAATGTAATAACATTTATCTGGAAATGAAAGAAGAATGGGATACGGGAACGGACACAAAAGAACAGATCGCGCTTGACGGTTTCCGGAAAGTACGTCAACGTGCCAGAAAGTTAAAAATTGCCGTTGGAGTTGCTACAGGCCTGTTGATGTTTCTTTTATTGTCCTTTTTTGTGAAGGTTTTTGTGATCGGTGAACCTTTATCCACTCACGAGCTCAGCATAAATGAACTTTCATACAACGAAGAAACAGATTGTCTTGAGATAAACGGTACAGCAAATCTGGCTTCCTGCCGGATCAGCCGTGTAGTATGGAAACAAAGTGAAGTAAACAGAAATGATATCAATGTTATCGTATATGGAGCGGAAACACTGCCTTTTCAGTCAGATAAAACGGAATTTCAGATAACCATTCCCGATATGAAATGCAAGACAGCGTATCTTGCCTGTCCAGACTATGACCAGCGGGAAATATATAACTGGAAACATTATCATAATGAAAAAATGATAGAACTGGAAAATGAAATATATGATCATCTTACCGGACTGGACAGAAATACAGACGCGTTAAGCTATATCAGCGGAAT
>CAYNXE010000336.1:0-1428 GCA_964400995.1 uncultured Odoribacter sp. | reverse complement strand
GTGTAAAATCAAGAGATAAGAATGATTCTAAATCGTCAGTCGTAACTGACGATTTGGCTGAGAGTAGTGATGTCGTTTCTATTTCGCCAATCATGATTGGCGAAATAGATGAATTAGTATCAGATGATTCCAAAACAGGAGACCACTCTTCATAAAACATTCTCATATTATTTAGACGACTCTCCGAAAAACCTTTCAATCCCGGCAATTCCTTGCGTAGTTTCTCTGAAAGTGTTTCCTTTGCCATAATAATGCAAATTTACTGATTATTTGTTAATTGCGGAAATCACAGCCATGATTTGTGTCGGGGTCATACCTTTCAGGAGTTCTATGGCTTGTTCCTCCTTAGTCGCTGTGGATTCTTCAGCTTTATGCTGCTTGGATGGTTTCTTATTAAATACATTTCTGAGGGTTTCATCGGTTTTTGATGTATCGAAGCTACCCATATAACGCTCAGTGATCGCAAGATTACTATGACCGAGGATGTTTTTATCGCTGATGATTCCGCTCCAGCCTCTTGTGCGATATGTACGAAAGAGTGTCGGCTGATGTACATTGACGAGGGTTTCTCAATCTCGGCCTGCTCTGCAATCTTCTTAAGATACTTGTTTATTAGAGCGTTCTTTGAAGAAACGTCCTGATACATCTTATGTCGCAATTCCGGTCTCATCCTGTCTTTGTCGGCTTGGGTTACGTAGGCAGCATATTCGACTTCATTCGACAAGAGAGGGAAGATATAATCTGTCGCTTTCGCGTTCTCCTTATGATTCCGGCGCAATAATAGCTAAAGAGAAAGTAATTCTTGCAATGCCAAATCAACGAACCTTCCTCTAATTCCAGATTGATGATGCGCTCCATTTCGTCATCATCAAGTTTCTCCTTAGTGGTTTTGACCCCCTTATATTTGAACACAAGGAAGGGGTCTTTGGACGCCTCCATTATTCCAACCTCAATCGCACGATGCACAAGGGTACGAAGTATATTGAACTGAGCCTCGATTGTATTCGGGTGCAACAATTTACCCGGCTCGCGTTCATTCTCCCATTTATGAAGGAAGTTATCGAAACGTGCAAGCAGATCTACCGTAAGGTCAGCAACGGTAATATCTGACATTCGGCGTTTCTTTCTGAAAGCATCGAGCTTATTGATAGTTCCAAAGAAATTAAATCACGAGAATTAAGTTTGTAATACCCTAAATATCAGTAGTATTAAAGCAATACGTATTGGCAATAGAATGTAATAGTAGTAGTTATGTTATGGGCACAAGAAAGGCGACTTAACAAAGTGTAAATCACAAAGTTAAGTCGCTTGTTTTATTTTCTACAGGCAAATTACAGGCAGAATTCAAATATTGCCTTCGGTGAGCTAAAGGCTCCGCGTAACTTTTGCCTGCAAATACGCACAGGCGGCATTAGAAGATAAGGACTA
>CAYNXE010000335.1:0-1435 GCA_964400995.1 uncultured Odoribacter sp. | reverse complement strand
GCTCGATTCGGAATACTGAAGTACGACCCTCGATAAAAAACGGAAAAACGATGGAATACAGACTCTCGCAAATAGCCGCTATCTGCGGCGGCAGCCACTGCGGCGAAGATGCCGAGGTGCGCTCGGTGGTGACCGACAGCCGCTCGCTCTCGTGCGAGCTGGGCCGCAGCCCGATGTTCGTGGCGCTGCATGGCGCCAATCACGACTCGCACCGTTTCATCCGGGAGATGTACGACCGCGGCGTGAGGGCTTTCATGGTGGAGCGCGACGTGGAGGTGCTGCCCGGTTGCGGCTATGTGGTGGTCGAGAGTGCGATAGGTGCTTTGCAGGCCTTGGCGGCCGACCATAGAGCCCGGTTCAAAGGTACGGTGGTCGGCATCACGGGCTCGAACGGCAAGACGGTCATCAAAGAGTGGATAGCCGAAGAGCTGCCCGCAGGCATGAAGTTCTACCGCTCGCCCAAAAGCTACAATTCGCAGCTGGGCGTGCCCCTCTCGGTGTTGATGCTGGAGGGCGACGAGGAGCTGGCGATTTTCGAGGCGGGGATTTCGCAGCCGGGAGAAATGGAGCGCCTGGAGCGCATCATACGGCCCGACGTGGTGATATTCACCTCGATAGGCGACGCCCACCAGGAGCATTTCCTCAGTCTGGAGCAGAAGTGCGACGAGAAGATGATTTTGGCGCGCAACGCCTCGAAAATCATCTACCACAGCTATTACGAGCCGCTGGGACGGTTGGTCGCAGCGCATTATGCCGGGCGTAAACCCGTCGATGCGGCGCTGTTTCCGGAGGTGGCGGAGGCCGTGATAGGCAATGCCGCGTCGCGTCGCAACGCCCAAATCGTGGAGGCTTTCTGCGCGACGATGGGTTATGCGGCCCCGGCTTTTGCGGCGGCGCCCCGCGTGTCGATGCGTCTGGAGGTGAAGGAGGGTATCAACGACTCGATATTGATAAACGACGCCTACAACCTCGACCTCAATTCGTTGGCGCTGGCCCTCGACTATCTCCACACGGTGGCGCTGGGACGTCGGCGCACGCTGGTGCTGTCGGACATAGCCCAAAGCGGCTTGTCGGATGACGAACTTTACGCCCGTGTGGCCGGAATGGTGGAGCGTGCGGGGGTGGACTGCTTGGTGGGCATAGGCCCGAAGCTGAAGCGCTACGCCTCGCTCTTCGGCTGCGAGAAGCTCTTCTACGCCTCGACCGACGAGTGCATCGAGCGATTGGGACGCGATGCTGTGGCGAAGCGTGCCGTACTGCTGAAAGGTGCCCGCGACTACCGTTTCGAGAAGCTGGCCCATGCACTGGCCCGGCAGAGCCACACGACGGTCTTGGAGGTCGATCTCGATGCTATGGTGCACAACCTCAACTGTTTCCGTGCGAAGCTCCGTTTCGGGACGCGCTTGGTGGCGATGGTCAAGGCAGGGTCGTACGG
>CAYNXE010000334.1:0-1436 GCA_964400995.1 uncultured Odoribacter sp. | reverse complement strand
GCTTCCCATGAAGAGTTTCCTGTTTCTTTCTCCCTGCTTGTCGAATTGCTGTCTTTTCCACATGCACTTGTCATAAATACCATCATAATCACAAGCATTAAAATACTAATTCTTTTCATAGCTTTCTCCTTTCTGCAATGTTGCCTCTTTCCTTTTTGCAGATAACAATTTGTTCATTCCCTTCATACTGTAATAGCCTATAAATATCCACAATCCCATCATTGCTATATATTCTGAAAATACAGAAACTGCCGTCTGCTCAAAATCAAAGAAAGCAAACTGATTTTTCAAAAACATATAAGAAACAATATCTGCTTTATAAAAACAAACTGCGCCATAAATGGCAATTACAACTGCTATGATTCTAAAAACCCATGGAATGCCCTTTGGCATTTTCCTGTCTCCTACTGTCTTTTTAACCATGCCCACAACCATACTCCAGTGAAATCCAAGATGCACGCTCATCAGTACAAATCCCCAATAAGAGGCTGCCATGTGCATCTGTCTGGCCAGTGCCATCTGTCCACTTATGGAGACAAACCCAAACACATAATGTGACATAACAATTCCACTGTAGGCAAGACACAGCATAGAAAGCAGGACAGTAAAGTTTATAACTGTCTGCAACACACGCACCTGGCTGTATCTACCTTTCAAGATATTCTTGTACCACTTATAATTCAGGATGTTATGTGCCAAAAACAGAACAAGCATCCCTGCTCCAAACCACTCATGAAATTCCTGTCCTGTAATTTGAAAAGCCATAAGCAAAAGCAGCAGGATCGTCATTAGAAAGTCAATGATGACTTTTATCTTCATTTTAAGATTCATCCTCAGTCTCCTTTCTATTCCGATAATGTGAATGTAATTTCCTCTGTGCTTTCCAAAGTATCAAAGACAGATAAATCAGATGTGACTTTGCCAATGGGTATGACTTCCATTGTCAAATCCGGATGGTCTGTCTGTGCATAGAAAATTGCCATGGTATTATTGGTTTCACAGTAGGTAATGTCACCATTTTCAAAATTAAGCTGTCCACCGCTCACCTTCTCCGGTGTAAATTCAATTCCACCATAATACTCCCTGCCACCATATCCTGACATGGAAACTGTTAATGGAAATTTAGACTTTATTTCCTGTGCAAGAGCCGTATCATATATCACACCGTCCAATACCTTGTCGCCAATGTTGATTTTTATCGCTGTCTCTCCC
The DNA here is from genome assembly GCA_964400995.1 of uncultured Odoribacter sp. Taxonomy (GTDB): domain Bacteria; phylum Bacteroidota; class Bacteroidia; order Bacteroidales; family Marinifilaceae; genus Odoribacter. Next base: position 224 of record CAYNXE010000334.1, on the reverse strand, counting down.
TGACCGGCAGAATCTTTTTTTCCTGCTATTCCTATCGTTTCCAACCAGTTTGCCACGGTGTCCTGTGCAGACGGCACATCTTCTGCCTCCACTGCAAGACCATCTAAACATGTTCCGGCATGGCTTGCTTTTTCCACTGTTTCATAACTGCTGCCTGCCCCATATCCATCATGGGTACAAAACGGGATGACTGTTTTTCCGGATAAATCATATTCGCCCAAAAA
>CAYNXE010000333.1:0-1438 GCA_964400995.1 uncultured Odoribacter sp. | reverse complement strand
TGATTTTGTATTCTTCCTGTCCGTTTTCCGTATGTGTGATGAACGGTTCCGAGATTTCGCCCGGTTTCAGGCGGTTTACTTCCCTTGCCATTTCTCCGGGGATGTCCGCCCGGGCGATTTTGGCTTCGGCAGTCAGCGGATTGGCGAACAGTCCGCCGTTGGTTTTGGTCTTTTTGTCGCTGGAGAAATAATATGCCGCTTCCTCAAACGTCATTTTTCCATCGGTGATGTATTGCCGGATGGTATCCAGGCGTTGCATGGCTTCGGTTTTCTCCGCATCGGCTATCTGGGGACGCAACAGGATATGGCGTACATTGATTTTATCCCCCTGGCGGTCGATTAACTGGATGATGTGAAAGCCGAATTCGGATTCCACGATTTTGGATATTCTTCCCGGTTTCAGGTTAAAAGCCGCTTCGGCGAAAGCCGGGTCGAGGTTGCTTTTGGGGAAATAACCGAGTTCCCCGCCGCGAACCGCCGAGTTCGGGTCTTCGGAATACAATACCGCCAACGTGCTGAACGTCTTTTCACCTTTCTGGATTTGGTCGCGGTATTCGCGCAGCCGTTCCCGGATGCGTTCCTTTTCCGCGTCGCTGATGTTCGGACGCAGGATGATTTGCTGTATCTCGTAGCGGTCCGGCATATCCGGCAGGCTGTCTTTCGGTATTCTCTTGAAATAACTTCTCACTTCGGAAGGGGTAATCCGGATCTTTTCGACGATTTTCCGCTGCATCTCTTCGGTGATGAGCCTTTCGCGCATGGGACTGCGCATTTCATCCTTGATGGCCTGCAAGGATTTGCCGAAATAAGCCTCCAGCCGTTCTTGCGAACCAATGTTGCTGATGAAATGTTCTATCTGGCTGGACAAAGCGCTTTCCACATCGTCTTCACTGACCGTAACGCTGTCTACGGCTGCTTGTGCCATTAATAATTTCTGTACCAATTGTTGTTCCAGCAACTCGGTTCTGAAATCGGGAGAGGAGGTGATGATGCCGCGTCCCTGTTCCTGCAGGAAAGCATTCTCTATGTCCGATTTCAAAATGATTTCATCTCCGACGACAGCCACGATTCTGTCCACCACATTCTTTTGCGCCGAGATGAAACTGACCGGAAGCGTTAAGACAAGCAATAATAAATACTTTTTCATTATGGTTGATTTTATGACACTAACTATATTGACCACCCCGAAACTACGATTTTTATTTCATTTACCGAAGTCCGCCACTGGATTTAGTAAATTTTCACATACTTTTTCTCAACGCCTTCCAGGTTGATTTGCTTTTCCAGTTCGTTCTCAAACTGCAATTTCTTTTTATTTTTCAATATCAGCGTGATTTCATCCCGGACATAATCCAGGGGGGCGATGGTCTGTGCCTTGCGCATTTCTTTGATTTTCAAAAAATAACGATTTTCCCCGTCTTCTTTTTCGATGTTTTTC
>CAYNXE010000332.1:0-1464 GCA_964400995.1 uncultured Odoribacter sp. | reverse complement strand
CCTATACGATTTCCAATAAAAATAACACGTTCTCTCTTTTGCGGAGTATAGTAATCAGCAGCACAAAGGGTAGTTACATTCATTTCATAACCAATAGCACGGAAATCTTCGAGAATCTTTTGTTCCACTTTACCATCGAGCATACTACGAAGCCCCTTGACATTCTCGCAAATGACAAATTCAGGTTGAAGATGTTTTACAATCTCGATAAGCTCGAGATATAACGAATTTCGAGGGTCATCAACAATTCTGTTTCCCGCCATACTAAAACCTTGACAAGGGAATCCTCCAGCTACAATACTAAGTTGCCTGCCATTAAGTTGATCTTTGACTGTGTCATAAAACTTCTGTTTAATTTCTGGATCCTTTATATCTCCGTTTACAAAAGGATGATCGAAGTTACGATTGTAGGTCATACAAGCCTCCTTAAACCAATCAAGGCCACAGATGCCTTCAAGTCCTGAGAGTTCGAGACCTTTTGATAAGCCACCAGCACCACAAAATAGATCAACGAATGTCATTTGAGAATGTGATGGATTGTTCCATAAAGCTGAAATGCTAGCCCAGTTGACATCATCATTTCTTACATTGCCGAATATGTCAACAGATTCACATAAATTAGCACTTACACGAGGTTTCCTTCCTCTTTTTACCTTTGGTTTCTCTATCGGTTCATCGGAAGGTATAAACTCATCCTCAAACAAAGAATATTGGACGATTGGTGCTACTTCGTGATTTTTAATAAAATCATAATAAGCGTCCTTTGAGATTCTATAAAGGTTTCTTATTTTAACTGATTTTAATTCGCCAGAGGCAACCATACGTCGGACTGACTTAATAGAAATGCCAAGTTTGCCAGCTATTTCATCGATTGAATAAAATTCTTTTTCTTCCATATACAATTGATAGTGGGGTAGCAAAGGACATCGTAGTCCACTATGGTCCACTAATTGAATACAAAATTAATAAAAAAAACACAACCCTCCAAAGAGAATTGTGTAAGAAATATCAAGATAATAATTATATCCTTATAAGGTAACACTATAACATTTCAACAATTTCTAAATACGAATATGTATTCATGCTTAAAAAGAAAATAGTCGCTTTTAAGAGCCTTATATTTCCATAGATTCTCACTTCCGATTTTCGCTCGGTTTCCAACCATATCCTTAACTACGATTCCTTTGAGTTTACACTTGAAATTCTTCATTATAGAATACATTAAGTAGAATCCTAAAGGAACGACAGCACTATTCCTGTAAAGATCTCCAACGACAATAGCAAAATGTCTATTGGATTTTAGATAAGTTAAGGCATTAGTCATTGCTTGCGTAAACTTATTGATAAATCCATTCAGATCAGTTATATTAGATAAATCTTCGTCATTATCCGTAAAGTGAATAATATCCCAATAAGGAGGATGGACGATGAGAAAATCTGCTTTTTTCTTACCCAATTCGGCTA
>CAYNXE010000331.1:0-1473 GCA_964400995.1 uncultured Odoribacter sp. | reverse complement strand
AGTTGTAGAGGCGGAGATCAGCAATTGTCAGCGGCTTGCCGGAGGGGGCGGAGATAGTCAACGATCCTTTTCCGAGAGAGCCGTCAAGATTCAGATGTATCCATTTCCCACCTTCGAAGGTGAGGGCGGAGAGGGTGTGAGGCATGGTGGGGGAGAGGAGCGCCGATTCAAACACCAACGATGCGCCGGGAGCTAATTCGAGCGCCTCCCTGCCGTTGATTCGCTTTGGCGACGCAGAACCCTTGGCAAGCCGGAAAGTGCCACCGAGCTGCCCCTGGTTGTTTACCCATTCACGCCCATTCCAGTCGGAACCGGTCAACCCGATCCATTGCTGAGGTCCACCGGACTCCACTGTGTCAAACACTTTTACGTTCCATAGCGAGCCATTGAAGCCCACTTTCTCCCCGCCGGTAGAGGTGATGCGCACGTAGCGTGCCTCTTTGTCGCCGTAATCGGTCATCGGTGATCCGGCGAGGCGGTTGGTGCGCTTGTCGGAGAATATCTCCCAATTCTTGCCGTCGGGAGAGGTCTCTATGAGATACTGATAGAACTGTGTGCCATATTCCCATTGAGTGAGAATGGTGCGTATGCGTTCCTTCTTGCCGAGGTCGATCTCTATCCATTCCTGACCCATACCGGCAGGACGCCAGAGAGTGCCGTTGTTGTCATCTACGGCATATTCCGGTTTGAAATTATCGTCGTAGGCGGAAGAGGCTTTCACTTTCTTGCCGAACGCAAGATTCCGCTGCGATACCGCAGGCCGGCCGAGATAGCCGATGCCGGAGTGGGTGGGTTTCACCGGGAGAATCTTGCCATCTTTGGAAAATTCCATCCTGTCGATGCACACCTGACGGTGAAATCCTCTGTTGGAATGAGGATTATCATGACGGTGATAGACTATATACCAATCATCGCCATCCTGCAGGATGCTGTGGTGGCCCGGGCCGTGGATAGTGCCATCGGCGTTTGTCTCAAGTATACATCCCTCATAGGTGTAAGGGCCGAGAGGGGAGTCGGCAGTGGCATACTGCACCCGATAGGTGGAATCGTGGCATGAGCCGGAGGAATACATGAAGTAATACTTGCCATCCCTCTTCAGCACGAAGGGGGCCTCGAAGAAGTCGGTTACCTCCGTGTTTGGTATAAGCCGGGTTTCGGTGAAGCTCTTCATGTCAGGGGTGAGTTTTCCGGCTCCGCAGCCGAAGCCGTCGAATATTCCCCATGTGCCCCAATACATATAGATTGAGCCGTCGTCGTCTACAAATGTCTGCCCGTCGAGGGTGATGGCGTTGGTGACGAACCGATCCGGCACGAGCACAGCCTCACTCTCACCGAGGATGTTGGTCCAGGGTCCGCGGGGAGTATCGGCCGATCCGGCGAATAGCTGACAAGGCTGGCAATAGATGTAGTAATACTTACCGTCGTTGGCATTATGGATCACGTCGGGAGCCCAGATCCAGTGGGAGTCGGGCC
>CAYNXE010000330.1:0-1488 GCA_964400995.1 uncultured Odoribacter sp. | reverse complement strand
AGGGGAAGACTCCTGGAGGGCCGACCGCATATTGATATTAAGTTGCAGGAATTACTGAGTCTTTGACCGGTTTTGATACCATCAGGGACTTGGTAATTCGATTTTTGCAACTTTAAAAAAATATTGTAATTTTGCGGCATGATTTTTCTGAAGACGGCAGAGGAGATTGAGCTACTGAGGGAGAGCAATCAGTTGGTAGGCAAGACGCTGGGCGAAATAGCGAAGCATATTCGTCCAGGTGTTTCTACGTTGGAACTCGACCGTATTGCGGAGGATTTCATTTGTTCGCACGGGGCGAAGCCCGGGTTCAAAGGTTACGGAGGTTTTCCGAATGCCTTGTGCATATCCGTGAACGATGTGGTCGTGCACGGGATACCTTCCGCCGAGTGCATCTTGAAAGAGGGCGATATCGTGTCTGTCGATTGCGGAACCTGCAAGAACGGTTTTTACGGAGACAGTGCATATACCTTCGAGGTGGGGGAAGTGAGCGAGGAGGTCCGCAAGTTGTTGCGGGTGACCAAGGAGAGCTTGTACAAGGGGATTGATAAGGCGATGGCGGGGATGCGACTGGGAGACATCGGCTATGCCGTGCAATCCTGGTGCGAAGCAGAAGGCTTCACCGTGGTGAGGGAGTTGGTGGGACACGGAGTCGGACACGACCTGCACGAGGAGCCCCAGGTTCCCAATTACGGACGCCGGGGACAGGGAACCATGCTGAAAGAGGGAATGGTGATTGCCATTGAGCCGATGATTAATTTGGGAGAGCGTCACGTATATCAGGATGACGACGGCTGGACCATCCGGACAAGGGACGGGAAGCCTGCCGCGCATTTCGAGCATACGGTGGCGATTGGCAAGCACGGGGCGGATATACTGTCTACCTTTGAGTTTGTAGAACATAATTCATAAATAGAATTGTTTATGGCAAAACAGCCGTCAATAGAACAAGATGGAGTGATAACGGAGGCATTGTCAAATGCCATGTTCCGGGTAGAACTGGAAAACGGGCATGTGATAACGGCTCATATTTCCGGCAAGATGCGGATGCATTACATCATAATCCTTCCGGGCGACAGGGTACGGGTCGATATGTCTCAGTACGATTTGAAAAAAGTTCGGATTACATTCAGATATAAAAATTAAAAATTAAGGACCATGAAGGTAAAAGCTTCAATCAAGAAACGGAATGACGATTGCAAGATTGTAAGAAGAAAAGGCGTTTTGTACGTCATTAACAAAAAGAACCCTAAGTTTAAAATGCGTCAGGGTTAAATCATTCATTTTAAGTTAAATTTAAAAGATTTATGGCAAGAATCGTAGGTGTAGATTTACCCTCAAACAAAAGAGGAGAAATAGCCTTGACCTATATCTATGGTATAGGTAGAAGTAGTGCGCGCGCTATCCTGAGTGAAGCCGGCATCGATTATGACCTTAAGGTGCAAGACTGGAACGACGACCAGCTCGGGGCTGTACGGAAGATCATCGGAT
>CAYNXE010000329.1:0-1517 GCA_964400995.1 uncultured Odoribacter sp. | reverse complement strand
GATGCCCTGCATTTCCTCCAGCACTTTTTCCATATTCTTCCGGGAATCCTTTTCGGGACCGGCATAACGGGCGGAGTAAACGCCGGGGCGACGGTTCAGCGCCTCCACTTCCAGTCCGGTGTCGTCGGCAAAGCAGTCGTAGCCGAAATGCTCCTTGACGTAGCGGGCTTTTTGCAGGGCATTGTCCTGCAACGTGTCGTGGTCTTCCGGAATGTCGTCGTGACAGCCGATGTCCGACAGGGAGACGATTTCGTGCTGATTGCCCAGCAGTTGGTTGATTTCTTCCAGTTTATGCCCGTTGTTGGTGGCGAATACGATTTTCATAGGGTCGCAGTTTTGGGGTTCGCAGGTGTCAATGCCCGGAATACGAACGGAATCCGCATAGAGGTCCGGCGCATTGAAATCAAAGTTCTCCGTACAAAGATAAATAAAATCTTCTTGTTATCTTTGTCTGGAAATAATAAGTTTATGGAGAGAGGCACTGTCATTAAATCAACCGGAAGCTGGTATGTCGTGCGACTGGACGCCGGAAGCCTGCTGGAATGCCGCATTCGCGGAAAGTTCCGGATGGAGGGCATTCGGACGACCAACCCGGTGGCCGTGGGGGATGTCGTGGAGGTGGAGGAGAGTGCGGACGGCTATGTGATAGCCGGCATAGCCCCCCGGAAAAATTACATCATCCGCAAGTCGACGAATCTGTCGAAAGAGGCGCATATCCTTGCTTCCAATGTGGATCAGGCGCTTTTGGTCGTGACGGTCAATCATCCGGTGACCTCGACGGTGTTTATCGACCGTTTTCTTGCCAGCGCGGAAGCGTATAACATTCCGGTGACCCTGGTGTTCAACAAGCTGGATTTGTATGACGAAGAGGACCGGGCGATGCTGGGAGGGCTGTCCGCGATTTACGAAAAGATAGGGTATCCCTGCCTTGCCGTTTCCACGCAGACGGGAGAGAACATCCCCGCGGTCGGGGAGCTGCTGAGGGACAAGGTGTCCGTCCTGTCGGGGTTGTCGGGCGTGGGGAAATCGTCCCTGATTAATCGGATAGAACCGGGCTTGCAATTGAAAACGGCGATGATTTCGGACGCCCACGATTCGGGGAAGCATACGACGACTTTTGCCGAGATGTTTCCGTTGAGCGGAGGGGGATTCATCATCGACACGCCGGGAATCCGCAGTTTTGGCACGATAGATATGAAGAAGGAGGAAATTTCCCATTATTTCCCCGAAATCTTTGCCCGGGCGGAAGCGTGCCGCTTTTACAATTGCACGCACGTCCACGAGCCGGGATGCGCCGTGCTGGAGGCGGTGGAACGGGATGAAATCAGCGAGTCGAGGTATGCCAGTTACCTCAGTATGCTGGAAGAGAGCGGAAAATACCGCTAAGGGGAGTAAATCGTGTTTTTTCGCTTTTTGCTTTTTACTTTTTACTTTTTCTTTTATCTTTGCGCCGTTTTACTTCTAAGTCAGTGGACAGGTTGAGAGAATATAAGATTGCATTCCGGGGACTGGGAGAG
>CAYNXE010000328.1:1083-1527 GCA_964400995.1 uncultured Odoribacter sp. | reverse complement strand
CCAAGAACATAGAAGAGTTGAAGAAGTATGTCATCATTGTATACGACGGCAAGGCTCCCTATGTGGCCGCTCAGAATCTGGCTAAGTACATGAAGAATGAAGGTTATGAGATAGATGTCAGGAACCGGGAGCAGTTTCGTTCTCTGGAAGGCAAGCCAGGACTGGCATATCCCAGGGTGATCGTCATCGGACACCATGATTTCGCTAAGGAGCAGATGGAGACCGTTGATCTGAAATTCGATCACTACGGCTTGAAGTTCGGGGTAAAGGATCGCCGGTATGTGCTGCGGGCCTCCAGATCGGATCTCAGCTTTGGGAAAAAGGGCCGCAAGGAGTTCGCTGCCTACTACGACAGGGAGATGTCTTCCTATCAGGAACTGGCGCAGAAGTACGGAGTACCCACGACCTTCGGCCAGCGCGGCGAGACCCGTGAATCGCAATATG
>CAYNXE010000328.1:0-1073 GCA_964400995.1 uncultured Odoribacter sp. | reverse complement strand
AGCCGGGAAAGTGAGGTCATACATGGGAATCATGAAAAAGAGTACGGATATCGCCAAGAGCTTGGGGGTGGATGTGGACAAGCTGCCAGCCGAGGCCAGGGACTTCCTGATCGACAGGGCCAACAGGATGATGCAGGAAGAACAGGCAGATCGGGAAACGTTTGAGACAGAGTTGAAAGGGTTTTCCGACGCCGAACTGATGGTATTTGTTCCCGATGTCTACCAGAAGGACATCTATCACATCGACTATGCCAAGCTAAAAGAAAATGGCATTAAACTGATTTCCTTTGACATTGATGATACCATTGGCGATGTTTTCATTCACAACATCAAGGCCAGAGTTCCCGGCATGAAGGTCACGATGAAACAGGAGGCCCGGGAGCTGTTTCGGCAGTTGAAGTCTATGGGCTTTATTGTCACACTCCTGACAAACGCCCAGGCTAAGATCGCTGTAGATACCTGCGATAGTCTGCAAGCGGACGGCTACATCGCTAGGGCGGAGAAACCGGAAACAAAGAACTTTGAGGCTATGATGGAACGGTTTGGGATCACTGACCCGAAACAGATGGCCCATGTCGGCAACAGCATTACCCAAGATGTCAGGGGAGGAAACCTGGCAGGTGTAACGACCTGCTTGGTTCGCCGGGCTGGCAATTCCATGAAAGTCGGAAAAGCCTTTATGAAGATGGGTGGAATGAAGACAAAGGGCCACCAGGTAAGGAAACGTCTGTTGGAACGCAATTTGTGGCGCAAGCACCATAGGGATGTCAAGGGCGACCAGTATTACCAGTTGGGAGAGCTGCCGAAGTATCAGGCCAAGCGAACCTTTGCCCAGGAGAACGTTGCGGAAGCGGCGGCTGCCGACCTTATCACAAAAATCAATGCGGATAAGGATAAGACCTTTACCCTTGAAGAAATCCAGCGCAACATCTACAAAAATCAGGAGAGCGCAGGAATGAAGACCCTGCGTACCCACCTTGGAGATGATATTGTCTTTACAGGCGTGTGGGCTGATGCGAGTGATGAACGGGAGCTTGACGAAACTGAGCTGACAGATGGTGAGCTGTCAGGCT
>CAYNXE010000327.1:0-1534 GCA_964400995.1 uncultured Odoribacter sp. | reverse complement strand
CAGAATCCCAATTCCGGAGCGGGGAATGCCGTGGCACGTTTTTTTGTCGGCATATTGACGGGAATCAAGAGTGTGAATGTCGGGTATTCCGAGGAAAAGGGAACCACTTTGCCGGGATTCTTGCCGGAGGCGCGCTGGTTGGGACAGCAGAGTTATAACGGGAGTTCGGCTCCTGGATTCAAGTTCCTTTTCGGAGGACAGCAGGAGGATTTCGGTATGTCGGCGGCACGTAAAGGGTGGATTACCACGGATTCCTTGCAGAATAATCCTTTCCTGATGAATGCTTCCCGGAATGTTTATGTTCGGGCAAGCCTGGAGCCTATCCGGAAATTGCGCATTGACCTCACCGCCAACTGGATTCGTTCCAAAAACAGCAGCGAGTATATTATTTCCGATGGCACCAATTTCAGTTCGGTGAACAAGGTGCACACCGGTAATTTCAGCATGTCGGTGGTGGCGTTGAAGTCCTCTTTCTATTCCATCGGCAACAATACGACGGCTTCGCAGTCCGTTTATCAGGAGTTTTTGGAAAACCGGAAGACGATTGCCCGGGAACTGGCAGTGAAGCGATACGGCGACGGTGTGGACAAGGGAAGTATTCCCTTGCGGGACGAAAAGGGGCGGCTTACCGGTTTTTACGACGGCTACGGACCTGTTTCGCAGGATGTGCTGATCGGTGCTTTCATGCGGACTTATGCCAACGGCAATCATGCGGATTTGTTGCCTCGGGTTTGGGCGATGCGTCCCAACTGGAAGGTGGTGTACACGGGTTTGATGGATATTGATTTCATGAAGAAGGTGTTCAAGTCGTTCTCCCTGAATCACCTGTACACTTGTAAATACAATGTCGGTTCGTTTGCTTCCAATCTGAAGTATGCGGAGGATGCCCGGGATGCGGAGAGCAATTTTATGGCTTTGTTCGACGTGAACACGGTTTCTATCAACGAGCAGTTTAATCCGTTGATTAGTATGGATATGGTTTGGGCAAACAACCTGACTACCCGTTTTGACATCAATCGGCGCAGGGATGTCAGTCTGAGCCTGGTGAATGCCCAGCTTTCCGAGACTTCCAGCAATGAAATGGTTGTCGGGCTGGGGTATCGGTTCGGCAACATTCCGATTTTTATGAAGAACAAGCGACTGGACAATGACATTAATGTGCAGGTGGATTATAGTTTCCGTAAGAACAATGCCATTATTCGGAGGATTTCGGAATATGTGGACCAGTTGACTGCCGGTCAGAAAGTGGTGTCCCTCAAGGTTTCTGTGGATTATACCTTTAACAACCGCCTGAATCTTCGTCTGTTTTACGACCGGAACGTGAATACACCCTATACCTCTTTGTCTTTCCCGACCACCAACACCAATTTCGGGTTAGGCATACGTTATACGCTGATGCAGTAAAATTCAGGTGATTTTTGGGGGAGATACGGCAAGCGATATTTTTTCGTATATTTGGTGATAGTTATCGTTTTGTAAAAATGAAAGATATGAAGAAGACTTTTCTTTTTTTGGCAGAGGGTTTTGAGGAGGT
>CAYNXE010000326.1:0-1536 GCA_964400995.1 uncultured Odoribacter sp. | reverse complement strand
ATTCCCATTGACAAATGAGAGAGTTGGCAGTATATTACAATGATATAGAAGCCGGAATACTTACTGAAAAATATCCCGGTGCAGACTATACGTTCCAGTACAAAGAAGACTATATAAATTCCGCATTGCCTCCGATTTCAGCGACTTTACCCAAGCAAAGCACCGCATTCAATTCCGAGCATCTTTTCCCATTTTTTTCTAATATGGTTCCTGAAGGAGCCAATCGACGGGTTATATGCCGATCACTAAGAATTGATGAGAATGATTTTTTCGGACTGCTTGAAGCAATGGCTGACAAGGACTTCATTGGAGCGGTAAATATAAGGAGGATTAACAATGACTGAAATAAAAAAACTGTCCGTCACTACTTTTGCCCTATTAACAATTAGAAAACTATCAATTAATCGCTATTCATATATGGAAAATTTACTTAGTGCGCTTAACGAAGTATATACTACGGATATACAATCAAAATTTCATGAGATTGCAGAAAAAGTTGATGTATAACTATATTATCAAGAAGGGCGAAGCACGTTATGCGATAGTTGAGATTGAGTTCTATTACTATTCACCTTATCATCCTGATATTATTACTTATCCCCGCAATTTGAGTGCTGGTCGATGGTTTTTTCATCAAAGCGGAGTAGATTTGACATTTGATAGTAAATCAACAATTCTTGATAATAAGGGTTTTGTAACCAATTCAGGAGAAGCGATATTTGGCGGAATTTTGATTCGAGGCCTGTATAACATTGATATACCTGCATATACATTTGGCCCTCAGAAATGCGTAAACATTTTATGGCAAGACCTTGGAGCATTCTCTGAATTAGATGGCTATCCCACAATAGAACGAGTTCCTGAGGGTGTGATACTGAGACGTATTCATGAGTATAAACGCTGTATAAATGTTGAGCAGGATAAGGAGATTGATAAGGTAAAAGAATGGGCGAAACGTGTCGGAAAGAAAGTTGATGATATGTTGGAGTCTGATCTTAAAAAAGAATTTGATAAAATAATCAACGCTAAATACCGATTCTTCAATCTTCAGAATGGGGAGAACCCGAGTTCGTTTACAAAGATTCCGACCAAGGCTCGCCCTTAAGGATTCATAGGTTTGCCGTTTTGGATACGGTAGGTAGTTAGTATTGTTCCTAACTTTGCAGTGTTCAATTTAAACATTGTAAATTATGAGGACAATACACTACTTTTCTCCTTGGCTTAAAAGCCTTAAGAAATATCAGTCGGTATGGGCACAGATTGAGTCTGCACTCACTGCCGAAAATGAAATCTACGATTTTGTACCCAACGCTGCCGATATCTGGGTACGCGATTTTTTGCCATTCCAACGGCATGATGGCGAGTTTGTGGTTTATCGCTATAACCCCGACTATTTACAAGGCAATAACTCCCGATATATAACCAATTGTCGGGATGCTTTTCTTGCGATAGGTGGAAGTGATGCGCTATCATCTGTCATCTGCAATCACACTAATCTTATAATCGATGGGGGCAACATGATACGTTGCACCGATA
>CAYNXE010000325.1:0-1553 GCA_964400995.1 uncultured Odoribacter sp. | reverse complement strand
CAATGTGGTCAACTTAAGGAAATATATGTTTCCTACTGTACATTGAAAATCAAATAGTAAACTTTGCCTTTTATCTGAAAGTATGATAAACTGTATCCAGTTCATGTCAGTATCTTAGCAGCTATTATGTTGAAGAGTGGTGTCAGATGCATGATTTTCGGTTGTTTAAGTACCTGTACCTGAGCTGAATCCTTGGGCGTTTGCATTTCCGGTTTGGCTGGACCTGCGAACGCTTTTTGGATGCTTCTTCCAGCAGCTCCCGGAGCCTGTCGAAGATACTTGCTGGTTCCAGCAGCAGTACCGGCAGCTTCTTTTTCAGCCTGCCGATCAGGTAGGCACGGTCTGCCTGGTAGCGGGTACTGTTCCCGCTTCTTGCCGTGTGTTTTTCAATGACAGCATCCGCATCAGACTTTAACAGGGCACACAGGTTAGAGAACAGGAGCCAGAGATAGAATTCCTGCTCCACACATTCATGCCGCGCGCCATGGAACCGCTCTATTTCCAGCTGGCTCTTAAATTCACGGTATTTGCCTTCCACTTTCCATCTTTTAAAGTATAATGAGCTGAAGTCTTCTGGTGTAAGAGAAAGATCCACAAGATTGGAAACGAGCCATTCTTCGCTGCCGCCTTCCAGCATGATATGCAGTACCCGGACACGGACGGGAGGTTTTCCCTTTTTCCTGAGGTGGTCCGGCACATAGTCAATGACAGCATCCTCCTTTCCTGTATTGATAAGGGAAGGGATGTTCTTCTGGACACGCATCAGGAAAAAATACCCCTGCTGCTGGATGTGGGAAAAGAGTTCGTAAGAAGGATATCCCCTGTCGCAGAGGATAAGGGCCCTGTCTGTCAGGGAATTTTCTTCCAGGAACAAGAGATGCTCCATGGCGCTCGAACGTTCCCCATGGTTAAAGTCATGGATGACGCCATCCACAACGATATCATTGCAGACATCATACAGGATGGATATGGATGCCATGGCATCCTCCCTGCTGTGGCTGCCGTTGCGGCATCGTCCGAAATAGGAAAGATTGTCTTTCGTAGTAGGAACCTGTATGCGGGAACCGTCGATGGCAAATGGGAAGTAGCCGTGCCAGTCCTTACGGCCTGCACAGGAGTTGTAGAAAGAATGGACGGAAAAATGGAACAGGTGCCGGAACAGTGCCGGGCTGATCCCTGTACGCGCCTTGGAGAGTGCCTGCTTTGAAACTGCCGGAAAATTGAGTTTTGGCAGGTCATCCCTGATGCCCGCTATATTGAGGTCCATGGAATTCCTGGAATGGTAGAACAGGTAGATAATGATCTGCCGCATGTCTATCTTCCGCCTGCGGGTGAAATGTTTTCCCAAACGGAAAGAATCCAGAAAAACTGACGAAGAGATCAGTTCACTGATGCCTTTTATGATTTTCTGACAGATGGAAAGGTTATTCATATGGGGCCTCCTGAAAAAAGTATTCAAAAGGCCGGCAACATTTTTGACCGTATCTGTCAATTGGCATAATGACGATATCGAGACTCCAAAATTGTGCATATTTACTATTTGATTTTCAAGG
>CAYNXE010000324.1:0-1579 GCA_964400995.1 uncultured Odoribacter sp. | reverse complement strand
TTAAAAGATTATCCCGAACAACCCGCAGGAGAGAAAATGCATCAGCTGGAATTCGGAGAATCCCCGCTTCTTGCACAAAATGCACCATTCGATGCAAAGGAATTGTATTTCTCATTTGACGAGGATCTGAAAGCGGCCGAGGAAAAGTACGCTTATTACCGTTTTGAGGTATCGGGCATTGCCAGCAAGGTCGGACCGGATGTACATAACAAGCCATCCATTGAGCTTTCGGATGAGGTGGGCGGAAAATGTTATGTTCTGTGTGTGTTCAACTCGGATGAGATTTATAGCAGGGTGTCCGTCGGCGATCACGTTGTGTGCCGGGGAAATTATCTTATCGCCAGCAGTTTGTACGGGATCGTGCTGAAAAATTCAGAGGTTGTCCCGGGTGAATAGGTTAGCTGTTACATATTGGGTTCGAATGATGTTGGATTCCATTTACGACCTGAGTTCTGGGGACAGGGGTATGCAGTGGAGTCTGCAAATGCTGTAATAGAGTATGCGTTTACAGTTCTCAAAGCTAAAAAGTTATTTGCTGGACACAATCCGATTAATAGTAAATCTCGAAAATTATTAAACAAGTTGGGATTCATTTATATTGGTGACGAGTTTTATGAGCCAACTGGCTTATATCACCCATCCTATGAGTTGGAAAGTTAAACATTACATGCACAACTTCCAGTTGATAGGGATGGTTACGTTAAACTTGTAAAAGTCTCTTGGGGGCAAAAAATAACGATAGCCACCTTGAAAAATTGGTTATCGTTAAATCTTACACTTTCAAATATCGAAAGTGCGGAAATTTCAATTCAAAAAGCCTCACTTGAATTCGAAAAGGTTGCCAATCCAATCTTTGCGGAATATGAGTTGACCGTATCGCAGTACAGAATTCTCATATTTCTTTATAGGAGCGAATCGCGGACTGCGCGTGTAGTGGATTTAGAAAAGCATTATTCTATGACGCATCCTACCACGTTAGGTCTGCTGGAGCAGTTGGAAAAGAAAGGTTTTATAAAGCGCGTGGTGAATCCGGATGATGCGAGAGGAAAGCTCGTTGCATTAACAGAAAAAGCGGATGTGATGCAAAATGAATTAGAGGTATTAGGAGATGCGGTTGAGAAGAAGCTGACGCAGCGGCTGACGGCAGAGGAAACTTATTGGTTCCTGGATGGAGATTATATTGACAGAGGGAGCATTACAAGTTAAGAAGGGGCAAGGGTTTATATGAGGGGAAATATGATTATGGCTATCGGGCGACGTGCAATGCCGCATCCGGCAGACTAGGATTTTTCTCGTTGGATAATATCCGTATGGTTTTCAGGCTTAAAACGATTACTGATGAGAAAAACACTACCGCCGAGAAACTGGCACAGGCTTATGTCATGCATAGCACCCCAATATGAGCATCCTGATTGGTACGATAAGCAGACATCAACTACACATCTGCCTTGCCGACCTGAAGCTGGTATTATGATACAGGGTTGCATCTAATGCGGTTGATTTTTGTCTGGTATTTTTAAGAAGCTTGAGAGTGAAAAGTTTTGATGACCAGAAGTGAAAAATCTTGAAAGCGAGAACC
>CAYNXE010000323.1:0-1583 GCA_964400995.1 uncultured Odoribacter sp. | reverse complement strand
GCGGCACGGTTGATGGCGTCCGTGAAAGCGCGGGAGGAGATGGTGGCAGCCGTAATGGCGTCCACGTCGCCGCCGTCTTTTCTCACTTTCAGTCCGGCGGTACCGGGCGTTTTGCCTTTCACGCTGCCGGGGTTGCCTTCCCGGAACCAGAAGTTCATCTTACTGCCCAGTCCGGGAGTTTCCTTGTTCACCAATGCGGAATAGTCGTAGATGCTGCCGTCGGGTTTGAAGCCGACCATGATTTCGATGTGTCCGTTGAAACCCTTGTTGGAGAACGTCTTTACGGCAGTGCCGATGAGTTCGCCGTTGAGTTTTGCGGGATAAAATTCCAGTGTTTCGCCGTCCACTTCCTTGCTCCACTTGTCGGCAGTCGGGTCATTGTCGAATTTTCCGGGCATGACGCTGCCGATGGCTTCCTGTTGTTTCTGCAGGGCGGCTTTCGCAATCGGTCCTTCCGTGAGGGTGTACACGTAGCCTACACCTGCCGAAGCGATAAGGCTGATGCTGAAAAGCACCACGACCATATTGATAAAGTTTGACTCTAATTTCTTTGCCATAATCTTTCGTTTTATGGGTTTATGCAAACCGGGTGGGCTTGCAATACCTGTTGATTAGCGGTGTGAATGCGTTCATGATCAGAATCGCAAAGGACATGCCTTCCGGATATGCGCCGAATACGCGGATAACGACGGTGAGGATACCGATGCCCGCCCCGAAGATGAACATGCCTTTATGGCTCATGGGGGAGGTCACGTAGTCCGTAGCCATGAAAATGGCGCCCAGCATCATACCTCCTGACAGCAGGTGGAATAACGGTGCGGCGAATTGTTCCGGGTTGCAGAGGTGCAGGATGCCGGAAAATACGGCTACTGTCGCGAAAATGGTAACGGGGATGTGCCAGGTGATGATTTTGCGAACCAGCATGTAGGCAAAGCCGATTAGCAATGCCAGGGTCGCCACTTCACCGAGGCTTCCGCCCATTTGTCCGAGCAACATGTTTTTATATCCGATGAACGTGTCGGCGGAAAGTACATCGCTGACCGAGTGTCCGGTCTTCACGGCTTCTTTGAGCAACGCCAGGGGAGTCGCTCCCGTCTGTGCGTCCGTGTATGAACCGGCAAAGCCCTGAGCCACCGGCCAGGTGGTCATCTGCACCGGGAAAGAAATCAGCAGGAACACACGTCCCACCAGGGCGGGATTGAAGATGTTACAGCCTAATCCTCCGAAACTCATTTTACCGATTCCGATAGCCACCAAAGCTCCGATGATGATGATCCATACGGGCAGGTTGGAGGGGACGTTGAATGCCAGCAGAACACCGGTTATCAATGCGGAACCGTCGAAAATGGTCGGCTGTTGCTTGAGCAGGTACTTTTGAATGACGTATTCAAAGAACAGGCAGGCAAGCACCGAAGTCAGTGTCACGATAATGGCTCCCATTCCGAAAAACAGCACCGAGCAAATGAATGCCGGAATAAGTGCAACAAGAACTCCATACATGTTTTTTTCAATGGAGTCGCCGCTGTGCACGTGAGGAGAAGGGGATACAAATAATTTCATATTTTAGATTTTAAATATCATAT
>CAYNXE010000322.1:0-1585 GCA_964400995.1 uncultured Odoribacter sp. | reverse complement strand
ATGAAACGATTGAAAATCGATGATCTGTCATCCGATCTTCTGATATTATAACATCGGGCCCACCCGGTTGGTTCATCGAAATTCCAGAAAAAATATCAGTGGCGGAAGGAGTAGCCGAGACCAAGCATCAGGTTGTTCTGGCGGTGGAAGTCGAGAAGTTGATAGCCTATGTTGAGGAAGAGTCCTTTCACAAGACGTATCTTGAGATTGGCCAGCTGATAGGTGGCCCGTGATTCCGGCGGACCAAACAGATTATAGCCAATGCCCACATTCACCGTGAAGATCGGCATCACCAACTCAGCGCGTGCCGAGAGTCCCCCGCTTATCTGGCTGCCAAAAGAGGGACGATAGAAGTGAAGATCTTCCGTGGTGCTCCCGGATACATAGTAACGTTCGAGATTGGTGCTCTCATCCCATTGGATGTCGGCCGACACTCCGGCCCGGAATATACGCGCCACTTTCCAAAGTGGCGACACGGAGATGCCGGCTATGCCAAAAGTGCCGTTGAGAAGCACGGGAGGCTCAACACCCCGATATACCCTTTTACGATAGGCTCCATACAACGTGACATCCCATCCAAGCCGTGACCAACCCGATGCATTGTCGGCTGAAAGCGCCCCTCCCTCTGCATTGGAGTGAGTATGATTGTTTACGGAAGTAGCGCCCGTAAATGATCGGGTGTCTTTTTCTGGCGATTGGGAATTTCCTCCGAATGATTGCGTTACTCCTATTCTCAACCCGGCCATGTTCACTCCCGGATTCGGATAGGCCGTGTTGCCATTGGAGAAATGGGTGAGATCTATTCCGGCAGTGAGATAGCAACCCTTGCCTAAATCCCAACGCAGTCCTCCTCCTAAATTAATATAAGCATTGGCTTTCGACCCGACTATGAGATTGGATCGAGCCATCTCCCCGTTGCATGGTTTCCAGCCAACCGAGATTCCGAAGTTCCATTCATAATATAGAGACAGACGCCGGGTGATATGCCACACGGGGGCTCCCTGATACAGATAGATCTCTTCCGGGTTTCCGATGCCTTTCGGATTACCGAAAAAATTTAAGCCTACACCGATTCCCTGCCATGCTCCCGGAATATAGCTGTTTTGTTTCGAGGTCTCGGGATAAGTAAACCCCCACTTGAGATGAAGCGACAGGGCAGCCCGGGTTTTCTTGGCATTTTCCAGGTCGAGATACGTTTTCAGCAGATCATCCTGAAAGGAGGAAAATGTATAAGACGGTCGCACGTCTATTCCCATTTCCGGAATGACATGTGCGAACGCAGGGACAACAAGTATCGTCAGTATTATGGCGAGCAGGAATCTTTTCATCTGGCGAATTTATTTAAAAAACGGATATCGGGTAAATGGAAAATAAATACCGTGTGGCTCTCTGTCCATAAGGAAACAGAGACACACGGTTGCAAATTTAACCAAAATTTTGTAATCACCCTATAGGATGATTACATTATGTCTCTCATCATAGGGATAAAAAGCTACATCTCCTTATCCAGTAGAATTATCCTGATTTCCAGCGTTTTCATCTTAACTTACAGATCTGGCAGAATCGGGCACATTCTGGCAGAATC
>CAYNXE010000321.1:0-1638 GCA_964400995.1 uncultured Odoribacter sp. | reverse complement strand
AACATTACGGGCAGAAACTGCCATAATTAAAACATTCGTATCCAATACGATTTTTTCCATACCGAACACTTATTGGTAAGAAGTATGTTCGTGGAGCTTACGGAAACTTTCTACCTTTTCATTATTCAACTCACCAGTCGCCCACATTCGGTTGATTTCTTCCTGTGCCTTCTGGGCAAAGAAATCAGAAATAACTTGTTTCAATTGGTCTAACGCTTCTGAGGTATTTACAAACGACATCATTTTCAGCAACTGCAATTGCGCCGGATTAAAAACAGTGTTTTCCATAATTCTTCCCTTTATCAACATCCACAAAATAACGCATTTATTTTCATATCTCCAAACACAAAAATAACGCAAAGACTTGCACCCTTGCATCAGATTTCCGTTCTCCGACATACTGCTTCTAGCATCATTCCCACACAGTTCAGTTCAGAACTTTATGAACTTTCAACTCAACCGCCTTGCGAATAGTCTCTTAAAGACTTTTGTCCTTTTTATTCGGTATTTCCGGAGTTAAATTCTAATTTTGCCCCGATAAAATCACGAATCTATGAAATCTGGTTTCCTGTCCTTTTTGTTTGCCGTCCTGCTGACTGCCACGTTGCCGGTAAAGGCAAAAAATTACAACCTCCGTTCGTATGGACTGAAAGCCAATACGACAAGCAACTCCGCTCCGGTATTGGCGGATGCCGTTCGCAAAATCGTTGCCGGACACCAAGACGATTCACCGATTGTCCTGCGCTTCGCCAAGGGCGAATACCACTTCTATCCGACCCCGGAATTGGAACGGGAATATTACATTTCCAACCACGACCAACCCAATCCCAAACCGGTCGGCATTCCGTTGGAAAACCTGCAAAACATCGTACTGGACGGACAGGGCGCACGGTTTATTTTTCACGGCAGAATGTTGCCGTTAAGCCTGTTCAATTGCCAGAACTGCATACTAAGGAATTTTTCCATCGATTTTGAAAATCCGCACATCACCCAGTTCAAAGTCATCGCCAACGACACCGCCGCCAGAGAAATCACCTTCGAGGTCGCTCCCTGGGTCAACTACAAAATAGACAACGGCACTTTCGTCGCTTTCGGCGAGGGCTGGCAACACACGCCGCAAGCCTGCATTGCCTTTGACGGAACCACCCGGCATCTCGTTTTCAATACCAGCGACCTGGGCGTGAATTTCCGGAAAGTCAGCGAAAAAGCCCCGCACGTCATCGTTGCCGGCAACTGGAAACAGCCCAAGCTGACACCCGGCACCGTGATTGCCGGACGCACCTGGCACCGTCCCGCCCCGGGCATTTTCATTCACCATTCCCGAAACACCCGACTGGAAAACGTACAGGTGCATTATGCCGAAGGCATGGGACTGCTGGCACAGCTCTGCGAGAACATCACCCTGGACCGTTTCGGCGTATGTCTGAAAGGGAAAGACGATCCCCGCTATTTTACCACCCAGGCGGATGCGACACACTTTTCCGGATGCAAGGGAACAATTGTTTCCCAAAACGGACTCTACGAGGGTATGATGGACGATGCCATCAACATCCACGGCACCTACCTGAAAGTCATAGAAAAAAATGACGATTATACGCTGACCGCCGCCTATATGCACTCCCAAAGCTGGGGCTTTTT
>CAYNXE010000320.1:0-1644 GCA_964400995.1 uncultured Odoribacter sp. | reverse complement strand
TCTCACCCGGCTCTGACGCAACGCCTGAATGTCCGTATTGCAAATCACAAAATCCACGCCATGAATACCCAGGTCGCACATGTGATTCACGGCATTGCTTCCGCCACCGCCCACGCCGACGACCTTGATGATAGACTCTTCCTGTATTTGTTCCGGCAACTTCAATGCCACCAGTTCGTCCTCTATTTCCATAATTCAACCAAATATAATACCCATACGGATTAAATACCAAATATTCCCCTGAACCCGGCAATCAGTTTTTGTCCGATTCCCGAACGCCCGTCACCGATTTCCGGATGACTGCACTTCAACAATCCCAATGCCACCATGTATTCCGGCGTCCGCAATACCTCTTCCCGGGTGGTCTGTATCCCATGAACGGCAGCCACTTCAACCGGGTGTCCGGACAAACGGCAAAGCAACATGTCCACATTCTTCAGCCGGCACCCTCCGCCCGTCAAGAGAATCCTGGCATCCGAAGCGTCAAATTTCCAGGCTTGCAACAAACACACCGCCCCCTCCAGCAACTCCTCCGTACGGCTTTGCACCACCATCGCCAAATCCCGGCTCTCCAGCGTCAGATTCGTATCCGGAATCTGCACCTTCTTATTTTTACAGACGGAGCGCAAGGCTTCCCCGTACTCGTGTTTCAATCTCCGTGCCTGTCCTGCGTTCACGTTGAAAGCGGTCATGATGTCAAAATCAATCGTCCGGACTCCCAAAGGCAGCCAGGCATCCTGGACCAGCAATCCGTCCCGGAACAACGCCACGTCAATCCCGGCAGCTCCCAGGTCTATCAAAGCCAGGTCGCCTTCCTGCTCCACCTCCAGCACTTCCCTGTACGACCGCACCGCAGGATAAAAACAAACTTCGCCGATTCTTCTGCCGTCGAACAGGTGAAGCACCTGCGACAAATAAGCCGAATCAGCCTTATAGGCAAGATAAATCACTTCCAATTCGCTTCCGCTCCTTCCCAGCGGGTCGGCAACCCTGCTTCCCCGGTCCACGGAATAAGCGACAGGCACCAAATCCACCAGTTCCTCCCCCCTCCTGCATCCGACGGTTTCACGGCAACGCTGTTCGGCGCGCATCAAATCTCCCGGTCCAACCACCTTCTTCTGCACGCCCGTCCTGACCTGATGCTCGGACACACGCAACACCTCTCCGGACAATCCGACATTCATCACCTCCACCTCTTTATCCTTCAGCAAGTCCTTCATCAGAACATTCACACAAGTCCTCACTTTCTCCCAATCCGTCACGTATCCCCGTTCCATTCCCTGTGCAACCGATGCCTTGAGTCCTTTCAAACGAAAGACACCGCGTTCTTCCAAACCCAGTGCCATGACCATTTTCTCGGTTCCCATGTCCAATGATGCAGTCAACCCCATAAACTTAACCTTATCTTGTTGAATAACTTTCTTTTTTCAAACTACGCCGCAACCCGCCGTTCCCGGCTGTGCGCCCATCCGAAACCCGACCTATCGCTTGACACAAACGATCTGATCTTCAAATTTCAGATTAATTTCCTTATATACGTTCCAACCCTTCAAAGCGATACCGTCCCGAAGAAACAAACGCAGATTTTCCATTTTCCTGTCCGCATGCTCCAATTCCCCCAGCACAATCCGGAAATTCCCCACC
>CAYNXE010000319.1:0-1677 GCA_964400995.1 uncultured Odoribacter sp. | reverse complement strand
GCATAGACATACACATGAAGAAAGCACTTGCAATATTTGCCGTATCGGCGCTCGCCGCAGCTTGGAACGCTGCCCTGGCTTGTACGAGCCTTATGGCAACCCCCGGAGCTACCGCCGAAGGAAGCTCTATCGTTTCCTACGCTGCCGACAGCCACACCCTCTACGGTGCCCTCTATCACCAGCCCGCGGCCGACCACCCCAAAGGCGCGATGCGCAAAATTGTGGAGTGGGACACCGGCAAGCACCTCGGCGAGATTCCCGAAGTCGCTCACACCTACGCCACCGTCGGCAACATGAACGAGCACGGCCTCACCATTGCCGAAAGCACATGGGGCGGACGCGAGGAGCTCGCAGGCTCCGGCCTCATCGACTACGGCTCGCTCATCTACATCACCCTCCAGCGTGCACGCACAGCCCGAGAGGCAGTCGACGTTATGACCAAACTCGTCAAAGACTACGGCTATGCCTCCGAAGGCGAATCCTTCTCTATAGCCGACCCCAACGAAGTATGGATTCTCGAGCTCATCGGCAAAGGAAAGGCCGATAAGGGTGCCGTATGGGTCGCTCGCAGAGTGCCCGACGGATACATCTCAGGCCACGCCAACCATTCTCGCATCCACACCTTCCCTCAGAACGACCCCGAAACACTCTACGCTCCCGACGTAATCTCATTTGCCCGCTCGCAGGGATATTTCGACGGCGACGATAAGGATTTCGACTTCTCACGTGCCTACGCCGTTACCGACATCGGCGCCCTCCGCGGCTGCGACGCCCGTGTGTGGAGCTACTTCAACCGCTTCACCCCCGACGGCACCATGGATCAGTGGCTGCCCTGGATTCTCAAGGGCGAAGGCGAGCCTTTCCCCCTCTGGATCAAGCCCGACCGCAAGCTCACCGCCACCGACGTTAAAGAAATGATGCGCGACCACTTCGAAGGCACACCCCTCGACATGACCAACGATATCGGTGCCGGCCCCTTCGACGTACCCTACCGCTGGCGCCCCATGACTTTCAAAGTCGACGGCAAAGAATACACTCACGAGCGCGCTATCGCCACCCAGCAGACCGGTTTCTCATTCGTCTCCGACATGAACAAAGACCGCCACGATGCCGCCAAAGGCATTCTCTGGTTCGGTGTCGACGATGCAAATACATGCGTCTACGTGCCCGTGTTCAACTCCAACACTCTCATCCCTCACTCACTCGACGAAAAGACCGCCGACCTCCTCACACTCTCGTGGGACTCGATGTTCTGGGTCAACAACTATGTGGCAAACCAGGCCTACAACCGTTATTCTCAGATGATTCCCGACATCCGCCGCGTGCAGGGTGCTCTTGAGAGCGAAATGGTGAGCGACGTCGCTGCCCTCCCCTCCACTCTCGAAGGTCTCAGCTACGTCCAGGCACAGGACGTGCTCAACACCATGACAAATCACTGGGCCGAGAAGACCACTGCCGACTACAAAAACCTCGGCGACTATCTTCTTGTTAAATACCTCGACGGCAATATCAAGAAAGAGCGCGACGGCGCATTCGAGCGCACACCCGAAGGCATGCCCGTACAACCCGTTTTCGGCGGATACAACGAACGCTACTTCCGTTCGATTGTCGAAGACGCCGGCGACCGCCTGCGCATTGATTAATAGAAACATAAAACACTCATATATTAAGATAAGG
>CAYNXE010000318.1:0-1682 GCA_964400995.1 uncultured Odoribacter sp. | reverse complement strand
CGCTATCGAGAACGCCCACCGAAATTTGTTGGATATGAAAGATGATGAATAGCGGCTATTTTATCTTACGAAAATCAGCATAGATATTGCCCTTTATCGCATCCTCCGTCATTATGCGTATTTCTAAGTCCGAAAACTTGGTGCATTGAATTGTAAGATTTCTATCCATCAACAAATCGTATATTGCTTGCTCTAATGGGGCATCCCCTCCCATGGCTTTTGTCATCAAACCATTCCCAAGACGGAGAGAATCGTCTTGCAGTTGATATTCACATAACGATTCATTGGCGGCAAAGTGCATTTCGATTGAGCCACTGGAAAATTTTATTATGTAATCGAACTTATCGGTTGGAACCATATTGAAATATGGAGAGTGATACTGCACAAGTTTCCAAGAACCTTTTAATATTGTTGTATCAAGAGGAACAGGTATTAGTTCTGGCTCAACTTCTTCAACCATATCAGAGTCGTTTGCGTAAAAATACCCCATATTGCCAACATCCTGATTAGAGTTTGCCTTTTTACAACTTGCAATTAGAACAAGCGACATTATGACGGTAAGAATATGTTTCATAATTACAATATTTACCTGCAAAGTTAGTCATATTCTACGCCTTTTCCAACTAATAATTAATACTTTAACTTTGCAGTAAGAGTTATCCCAATGCCATAGAGGTTTGTAGAGCGGAGTTATTTACAAAAGAGGTGGAACTACGCGATCGTTATCCGCAAGCACTTGTGGATAAGGGATTCCATACTTGGAAGCGCGAGCCGCGACTTCCACCGTTCTGTATTTATAAACCGTGGCTTTGTGGTCACGGTTTTCCGGCCAACAGCAACCATATCGAGTGGATTAAACCTTTTGCATCTCCTGATTATAACTTCTATAACGCATGGTATAATCTATGGATTGACAGATGGCGATGCGCTCGTTTGATGTTGCCCTGCGCTTAACGACTCGCCAACAACTTCGACTAAGAAGACTTGTTCTTGCTATATTACCCATAGTGGCTGCAAAGGTACTAAAAATCTTTGATTGTCCTGTCTTTTATACCCCTGATATATAGCGATAACTTCGTGGTATCAAATCGTTACCATATAGCAAAAACCGCATATCACATCTCGCTCAAAGGCTATGTATAAGGTCCGGACTTCGACCGCGCAACCGATGTGATGAAAGCGTACAGCCGTGGAAAAACCACCTCTAAGTTCAAACTACATTCTCAGGAAATGTTGCTTGTACAGGTTGGCTTGCCGCTCGCTATCGAGAACGCCCACGGAAATTTATTGGTTAAGGAAGATGATGAATAGCAGATTTTTGCTAACTTTGTCATGTTAAGACCAAATCCATTTACCCTTGCTAAATTAGCGGTCAGAAAGGCTTCGACAGAGCCATGTTTTTTTTGGAAAATCAAAATCTTATACTATATGAAGAAGTTATTTTTAATATCCTTGCTTATCGTTAAGGGGTGCATTGCATTTGCGCAGAATTACTGTGTTAATGACACCATTGTCCGCGAAATCCAATTCCCTCTTACTGAACGTGAGACTGAAACAGTATTCTACTATTACAACACCGAATGGATACGGGGGGCGGAATTTGGGATGGTGCCGGTAGACTCCATTCAAAAGATTGAAATAAAAAACGACGAGTATGGAAATCGAGCCGTCTTTCTGACCGT
>CAYNXE010000317.1:0-1738 GCA_964400995.1 uncultured Odoribacter sp. | reverse complement strand
CCCGGACAGGCTTTCGCCGTTGGAAATCAGCACATCCAGAAAAAACCGAACCTTTTCGCCGTTGAAATACCACTGGTCATTTTTAGCGTCATAGGTAACACCAAACGCCTCATATTCCTTTGCCCTATCTTCGAGTTCCTTGGCGATAGGCAGATCGCCAGCTATGGAAACCGGGGACGTCGGTTTTTTAATTGCCTCAATGTCACGAGCAGCAAATTCTTCCGCGGAAAACTCCTTGACACCAATCAGTTTTCCGCTGGGATCAAAAGAGCCATCATCGCTCCGGACAATACTGCTGAAATCGCGGACAGCATACACATCGACTTCTCCGTTTTCGTTGAAAAAGTCCTGGCCAGCCTGGATACCATCCTCTACGGTATAGTAATCCTCAAACCACCGTACCACTTTACCATTGTATTGCAGTTCATTTTTGCTGGCATCGTATGTCAGGCCAAACTGCTCATAGGGTTTGAACTGTTCCTCGTAAGAAACATTGGTGACAGCCTCTCCATCTTCAGCCGTTGCGGAGAGGGGCGGGCTGGACGCACTCGAAATTTGCGGGGAAGTAGTGCTGATAGGGGAAGTGCTGCTGCCTTGGGATGCCGCCGCTGTACTACACCCGGCTAAGCACCCAACAAGCAACACCCCGCCAAGGGCTAATGCGAGTAAGTTTTTTGTGTTCATTGAAGAAACACCTTCCTTTCTTTGCGATACCTAAAGAATACCATCCTTTTTTGTGATACATTTGGGATTAGTTTGTGATTTGTGTGTAGTTGAAAAGCGGCGAGTGAGCCACTCGCCGCTTTTATTGCTGTGCTTAAATTGTAAATGAGAATTTTACCCCAGACTGCGTATTGCAGACCCTACATTCACTTCCATGTTGATGTAGGATTTCCTGTACGATATATAGCCCAAGTCCACTCCCGCCAGTTTTGCGGCTCCTGGACTGCTCCACCCGATAAAATGTGTCAAACAGTTTCGGAATACTGTCCTCTGGGATATGCACACCTGTGTTCTCAACAGAAAAGCATAACTGACCTTGCTCTATATAGGTGGAAATACAAATAGATGCCCCGTAGGGAGAATATTTGATTGCATTTCCAATGAGATTTGAAAACACCTTTTCCATCAACATTTTATTACCGTTTATAAAAGCGGCTGGTGGTATATCAAGATGTATTTGCAAATCCTTTTCCGCAATTAAATCTTCGGTTTCGCTCAAATAGGATTTGATAATCTGAACGCAATCCAAACGGTCATGCCTAAAATGTTCTCCTGCGGTTTCCAGGCGCGAAATTGTCAATATTTCCTGCACCATCGTTTCAAGAGTGTTTGCGATTTCCAGCGCCCTTGACAGATATTTTTCATGGTCTTTATAGGCTCCAATGCCAAGGAGCATCCCCTCTAATTGGCCTTTAATGATGGTAACAGGCGTTTTCAGTTCATGGGACACCGCCGAAAAGAAGTCTGTACGGGCCTGCTCCAATTCTTTTTCATGCTCAATGTCGGCCTCAAGTTTTTTGTTTGCGTTTTGCAACTCGGAAAGTGCGCTGGAAAGATTGTGGGACAACTTGTTAAGGCTTTTCTCCAATATGCCTAATTCGTCTGTGCGCTGTTCATCAATTTTCCAATCCAACTGTAAATTAGACATTTTTTCTGATATGCTGCTGATCGCCAGTACCGGCTTTGTAATGATACGGGAGTATAGCCAGGACATAACAAAGGCAGTTACCAAAAC
>CAYNXE010000316.1:0-1747 GCA_964400995.1 uncultured Odoribacter sp. | reverse complement strand
CCCGGAAAAACACGAGAAGCTGGACCATGGTATCACGGTATGACTGCACTGTATTTGGTGATGCACCATACTGGTCTGGCAGATATTCGGAGAAAAATTTCGTCAGATAATACGAAAAAGACCTATCGTTTTCCATTCTCGTTCTCCTCCCTGCCGCATGCATATAAATCCGGGCTGTAGCTGTTACATTTGGACAGGATGCCGTCAAAGTGCTCATCCAGCAGCCGGAGATAGTATTCCGTCTCCGTGATGTGTTTATGTCCCAGATACTTGGACAAAAGCGGAAGGGATGTGTAAAGATCAAACCCTTTATCCTGCATCTGTTCCAATGCCCTTACGCAGAATGTATGGCGAAGGTCATGCAGCCGCTGGCGTTTCCCATCAGGGCGCACGGGGATATCCGCAGATGCCAGAAAACTGCGGTATTCACGATATATCAGGTCTTCTGTCTTTGTCCTGCTGTATCCTGGAAAAAGAAAAAAGCTGTCATCGGAAGCTGTTTTCAGATACCCGTCTGCGTAATCCCTCAGGTCTGTGAGGAGTGTTTCTGACGCAACCACGATACGGCTGACGTCATTTTTGCTGTTCCAGATGGTAATCTTCCCAGAATCCAGATCCACATCCCTCACTTTCAGATTCTGTGCCTCGCTCTTCCGCAGGCCGCAGCAGTAATACAACAGCATTGCAACACGGAACATATCATTTTCGGCAGGTACACTTTTCCCGCATCCGGTTTCAAGTGCATGAAACATCCGCTCTATTTCCTCCATTGAGAAAACATAAGGAATAAAATCGCTCTTAAACCTCCGCATATCATCATATCCAGTATAAATATCCTGGTATCCGCGCTGGACAAGATATTTTGCGAATCCCCGCACGGCGCTCTGCCGCTTTTGGACATTTCCTGGTTTTTCTCCTGGCCTGCAGGAAGTAAAACCTTCATAAAGCCTGCGGGTTATGACAGGTTCCGTAACCCCTTGGCTGCCTGCATAGATGTCCAATTCACGCAGCCGGTAGACGATGGGATCGCCGATAACATAGCCCTGTGCCCTCCTGTAGAGGATGTATTCAGGGACCAGTTCTTTGAATGGCCCGTTAAAATCCGGGAGCCCGTTTTTATCTTTTGGCATATGGCACCTCCAATGTAAGTTCTTTCATATGCGTTTCATCCACGGTAAGATAGATCTCTGTTGTCTGCGTACTGGCATGTCCGAGGATATTTGAGATCGCACTGAGGGGAACATTTTCTGACATCAGGTTTGTTGCAAGGCTGTGACGGAGGGCATGCGGGCCGTGGTGCCTGCCCTCATACTCTATCCCTGCCACCTGCATGCACTGGTCCACCATCCGGAAGATGGAAGACGTGCAGCCAAACTTTGTATAAGGGGCGTAAAGTGTGACAAACACATACTCAGGGTCTGTGCTTTCGTGCCGAGCATTTTTGATATAGTCAAGCAGAGGAAACTTTACCTCATCCAGCAGGGGCAGCGTCAGGGGATTTCCTGTCTTCTGCTGATTATAATGGATAACGTTCCGGTTCCAGTCAATATCGGAAAAGCGCAGCCGTATCACATCCCCCGCCCGCATTCCTAGATAAGCCAGAAGGCTGAGAATACAAAAGACACATTTTCCGGACTCTGTATCAGTGTCGATGCAGGAGAGTAGCTGGGAGATTTCTTCTTTGGAATAATAGGAGAGCAGCTTGTTGCGGGGATCCTTGCGGATGAGGGGAAACATCTGGCGTCCG
>CAYNXE010000315.1:0-1772 GCA_964400995.1 uncultured Odoribacter sp. | reverse complement strand
TAGGGGATGAAAGCTTTGCGCAACAACCCCGCGTTGACCATGGGAATCAGGCCGATGTTGACGATCAGCAGCACCGGCGCAAAGTAAATCAGGCTGGTCAGAACGAGGGAGGTCACCAGCATAAGCAACGTCTGCGGCAAGTGCTTCAATGCCAGCGCGGTGGAGATCTGAAGCGTGGCGGCCACCGGGTTGTCAAACTTGGCCTGCACCGCGAACACATATACCAACACGCAGGCCCAAGCCAGCAACAGGATCAGGAACACCGGCAGGAGGCTCCTAATCGGCCCATCCCCGGCCATATGGGCCAGGTAGATGTCCAGCAGGAGCAGTCCGCCGCTGCCCAACATGATGAGCCCAATCGCTATGCTCTGCCCGAAGCAGCGGCGGAACGCCTGGAAATACCGACAAGTGATGGAGCCGTCCTCCCCCTCCGCGTGCTTCAGCGCCACATAGTACATGGCCTGGGTGGCCGGACCGATGGTGAACATCGGTAGCGAACAAACCAGCCACAGCAGGTTCAGCAGACAGGCATCAAACAGCTTGGTCATCCATTTGGAAAATACGCTGTCCGGATGGAACAGATTCACGAGAACGGCCTCCTTTCGTTTTACTCCTTCACGGAGCCCACAGTCATGCCGCTAATGAGATACTTCTGGAGGAATGGATAGATAATCAGCAAGGGAATCACCGCCACCACGATCTTGGCGGCATTCAGGTTCCGGTTGGACAGTTCAGCCAGGTTTTGCAATGCACTGCTGCTGGCGCTCTCCACCAGCTCCTGGAGGTCGATGCTTAGAGACTGGATGTAGGTCATGATGGGATAGTTCTCCACCTTCTGCATGTAGATCAGGCCACTGAAGAAATCGTTCCAGTTGCCTACGATGCTGAACAAGGCCACCGTCGCGATGGAGGGCTTGGCGCAGGGCACCAGTACCCGCAGCAGCACCTGGATTGGGTTCGCCCCGTCGATGACAGCGGCTTCCTCCAACGCCCGGGGCAGGCCCCGGAAGAAGTTCATCATCAGGATGACGCTGAAAATGGGCACAGCGCCAGGCAATATCAACGCCCAGATGGTATCCAGCATGTGCAGCCTGCTGATGATGATATATGTGGGGATCATGCCGCCGTTGAACAGCATGGCGAAAATCAGCAGATTCATGTAAATATTCCGGGCTCGGAACTCGTGGGTGCTCTTGGTCATGACATAAGCCATGGGGATGGTCAGGCATAGGTTCAGCGCCAACCCCAGGAATACCCGGACCACAGAGATACCAAAGGACTTCCAGAACTGGGAATCTTCAATAATTCGGGAGTAGGCCGAGGTGGTGAAGTCCACGGGCAGCAGGCCAACCCGGTTGGCCGCCACAGCGGCGCTGCCGCTGAAGGAGATGGCCACGATATTGATCAGGGGCAGCAGGCAGATGAGTCCCAGGAAAATCACGATGAGGTAGATGATGGCGGTACGGATTTTCGCACCCAGGCCGTTGTCTATCATGATTCGTCTCCTCCTTCTTCAATAAATGCGCTGGCCGGTGAGCTTATCGGTCAGGTGGTTGGCACTTACCAGCAGCACCATGGCCACCACCGAGCGGCACAGACCTACCGCCGCGCCAAAGCTGTACTGCCGCCCAATCAATCCGATGCGGTAGATATAGGTATCCAGGATGTCCCCTGCCTCGTAGACGATGGGCGAGTACAAGTTGTACACCTGGTCAAAACCCGCGCTGAGCACGTTGGTCAGGTTCATGGCGGTCATCAGCAGGATAATGGGC
>CAYNXE010000314.1:0-1776 GCA_964400995.1 uncultured Odoribacter sp. | reverse complement strand
TACAGTATAATACATTCCGGAAACTTTTACAAAACTTTCTTGTCAAAAATCCATACCTTTGTCTGAATTTACACTTTATCACGGACTTTGCAGCAAGTGCAAAGTCTTGAGCCGAACTGTTACATACCTTTCATGACTTGTCCGGCCACCTGCAGCGCCGGTTCCGTGATCAGATCATTCTGAAAAAGCCTCCTGTCATCCTCGGTCTCTTCTCCTCTGCTCTTCCGGAGCACCGCCATATTCAGCGCTTTAAACAGTGTGATCAGTTTTTTCATATCCTGCTCTTTATCCAGAATACAATTCCCCAGAAAATGCTGTTCAAATTCACAGGTGGAAATGATCTGCATACAAATACGAAGCTCCCCCGTAATATCCGAAGCTTCCATTAAGATATCCGGTCTCTTTTCATAACATTTTAAAAAGTATGCTTTTGCTCCCTGCACATCCTTTTTCCGGAAAAAGTCTGCCAGCGCCCGTTTTAATTCTCCCGTTTCAACCTTTTCCCCGATGATCGCTATGCGGCATTCGTAAGGTCTTAAGTGATTACCCTGTATCCAGACCATCTGTAAAAATTCAGACAAAAATCCGAAAACACGCTTTCTGTATCCGTCATATCCGGTGACGTCGATCCGTTTCTGCACTTCAAATAAAATATCAAACAGCCACTCGCAATACCTGTTATAAAGGCGCTTCGGCATAATGCAGATATTCCCGAAATAGACTTTATTATTATGTACCAGTCTTTCAAAAACAGGATAATAAACCGGATATTTTTCCTTTACGACTTCCGCCGTCACCTGCAGGTCATGAAGATTATGATCTACTGCAAAGCCGTCATAATAATTGCTGTGAAGAGTAAGCTGCTCCGTTGTGATCAGATCATACTCCTGCAAGATCCGCTCACAATCCTGTCCGGTCAGAAGTCTCTCCGCGCTGTTATGCCCGTCCCGTATCACAGGATACCGCCTGTAATGGCAAATTCCCACATTATCTGTATCCGTAACATGTTTCCAGACGTGGTACATACCGGTCAATTCGCTGAAATACGGATTTTGCGACGAAATATTATCCTCTCCGGCGTCATCCCGCAGATATGTTTCATCCAGTGTCCCATGCAGCGCATGGCCGACCTGCAGCGGAACATATATCTCATCCTTCGGTCTTTCAAATAATTTATGGGTCATAACAAAAATCTTCGTGGACATTTTTCTTCTCCCGCAAAAGGCTCCCTGCACGGCATGGAAGCAGCAGGAAGCCTTTTTTATCAATCCTTATCTTAATAATTTTCTGCTTTGATCTCAAAATAAGCCTGAGGATGCGCGCAGACAGGACATATTTCAGGAGCTTTCGTACCAACTACGATATGACCGCAGTTTCTGCATTCCCAAACCTTTACTTCGCTCTTCTCAAATACCTTTGCTGTCTCCACATTCTTTAACAAAGCTCTGTAGCGCTCTTCATGATGTTTCTCAATCTCAGCCACCATGCGGAATTTTGCTGCCAGTTCGTGGAACCCTTCTTCCTCCGCCGTTTTCGCGAAGCCTGCATACATGTCCGTCCATTCATAATTTTCGCCTGCTGCTGCAGAGGCAAGGTTATAGGCCGTATTACCGATACCTTCCATTTCCTTGAACCAGATCTTTGCATGCTCTTTCTCATTTTCCGCTGTCTCTAAAAACAGCGAGGCGATCTGTTCATATCCTTCTTTCTTTGCTACGGATGCAAAATAGGTATATTTACTCCGTGCCTGTGTTTCGCCTGCAAAAGCCGCTTCCA
>CAYNXE010000313.1:0-1821 GCA_964400995.1 uncultured Odoribacter sp. | reverse complement strand
TGTTTTTTTGTATTGCCTCTACGTTTATTTTCCAGCGGAAACCGTCTTTGGTTTTGCCGATGTTTTTGAACACAATCTGGCAGAGGGCTTCCGAGGGGAGCAACTGCCGGATGGCGGTATGGAGGTCTTCCCTGTGCCGATAGCGTTCCGGGGCGATGCGGGTCATGGTTTCCAGGAGACATTGGTGCATATCGTGGTCTTCCGGCGGGTAGGTCTTGGGGGCGATGTCCAGTACGGCGGCTTTGGCGACGGTTTGCGGTTCGGTGAGCAACAGTCGCATCAACGCCTTGCCTCCCATGGAATGTCCGGCGACAAACGGTTCCTGGGAGAGGTGCAGGGAAGCGATGAACATTTTGAGGTCTTGGCTCATCACCTCGTAATCGTGTTCGGGGGCGTGAGGGGAATGGCCGTGATTCCTGAGGTCCGGCAGAAAGATGTGAAAGTGGTTTGCCAACAGACCAGCCACTTGCAGCCAATTGTCCGAAGCCCCCCAGAGTCCGTGCAGGAGTATCAGCGGGGGATGTTCCGGTGTCCCTTTTTCTCTGTAAAACAGGCGCATCGTTTTAGGGTATGTTCAAAAAATGCTACCGGCAACGGTAGCATTTTTTGAAGTTATTTCCGGTTATCGGATGAAACTTAGTCTTTCAACTTGGCTTTCAGGAATTCCCGGTTCAACCGTGCGATGTGGGAGATAGAGATGCTCTTCGGGCATTCCATTTCACAGGCACCTGTGTTGGTACAGTTTCCGAATCCGAGTTCGTCCATTTTTGCCACCATGGCTTTTGCCCGGCGTGCGGCTTCGATTTTTCCCTGGGGCAGCAGTGCCAACTGGGATACCTTTGCAGCGACGAACAACATGGCTGAAGAGTTCTTGCAAGTAGCAGCACAGGCACCGCAACCGATACATGCGGCGGCATCCATTGCTTCTTCCGCTTTGTCGTTGGCGATGGGTATGGCGTTGGCATCGGGTACACCGCCGGTGTTGACCGATACATATCCGCCTGCCTGCAGGATTTTATCGTAGGCTTTCCGGTCTACAATCAAGTCCTTGATGACCGGGAATGCCCCGCACCGCCAGGGTTCGATGGTGATGGTCGCTCCGTCTTCAAAGCGGCGCATGTGCAACTGGCAAGTTGTCACGTCATCGTCCGGTCCGTGTGCCCGTCCGTCAACGAACAAGCTGCAGGTACCGCAAATACCTTCCCGGCAATCGTGGTCGAATGCCACGGGTTCTTCGTTCTGTTCCACCAGTTGTTCGTTCAAGATGTCCAGCATTTCCAGGAAGGAAGTACCGGTTGAGATGTTGTGGACTTTATAGGTCTTAAACCCGCCTTGGGATTTGGCGTCCTTTTGCCGCCATATCTTCAGTGTCAGTTCTTTTAATATTTTGTCTGCCATAACTTTTACCATTTATTATTTATAAGAACGTTTAGTAATCTCTATGTTTTCAAATACCAGGTCTTCCTTGTGGAATTCCGGAGCCTTGTCTTCGCCCTGGTATTCCCAAATGGAAACGTATTTGAAGTTTTCGTCATCCCGTTGCGCCTCGCCTTCAGAGGTCATGGATTCTACCCGCAGGTGTCCTCCGCAGGACTCGTTCCGGTTGAGGGCATCGTGAGCCATCAGGTCGGCTAGTTCGATGAAATCGGCCACGCGGGCGGCTTTCTCCAGCTCGTTGTTCATGGCTGTAAATTCACCGGTGACGCGCAAATCCTGATAGAAAGCCTTTTTCAATTCCGCAATCAGTTCGATGGCTTTTTTCATGCCTTCCGCGTCACGTGCCATACCGAGGTATTCCCACATGATGTGACCCAGTTCCGT
>CAYNXE010000312.1:0-1856 GCA_964400995.1 uncultured Odoribacter sp. | reverse complement strand
CCGGAACAGTCCAGGCCATAGGGCCGGTAGGTGCCGCTGGTGCTGCTCCCCGGCGATGTGACTTTTTGGAGTGTTCCCCATCGGCTGTCCCAGCCAATAACATAGCTTTTCCCACCCCAAAAATAATTGACTTTGCCCACCAGGGACAGGACTTTTTCTACAACTGCCCGCCGCTCCGGGCTGAGGTCATCGGGCAGGGCCTGGAGGACCGCCAGCACATCCGCGCTGGTGATGCTCAGGCTCCCAGCCAGGGAGGACAGGGCGGCGCGGTCCGCCAGCAACTCATCCAGGGCGCTGTTCTGGTAGCTGGTGAAAGCGTAGGTTGTCCGCATATCGTCCGCTGTCTTGGGCGTGATGGTGATATGAAGTATCTTCTCCGTCCAGCTATCGTCCACATCGTCGTCCGGGTTGCTGTCCGCATGGGGGATTGTCTCCACGGTGGTAGTCAAAGTGGTCATATCCCAAAATACGGCGGTCAGCTTGTCCACCCGGTCCGGGTCCAGCGTGGCCACGTCCATACCGTCCACATCGGCCCCGGCTACCTTCACGGCAAACACGGCCAGCACTTCCGGCCAGTCCGGGGCCGCGCCCTGTATGTCTATGCTGTCATAGTCCCCGGCCTGCAACAGCTCCAGTTTGCTGTTATATGCCATGTTGACAGATCCCACGGCTTGGGAAACAGAAACAGCACCCGGCGCGTTTGGCTCCTGGGCAAAGAACAAGCCGAAGGGTGAATTGGCAACGGCGGCAATCACGATCACGATGACCAGCGCCACCAGCAGTACACAGCCGCCGATGATGGCGGACACAGCCCCGGTAACGGCTGAGACGGCCTTTGCCACGGCCTGGACTGTCTGCCGCAACACAGTCCCAATACTTTTAACAGGCTTTGCCGCCTGGGTGAATACCCGGCGCTGCATTTGCCGGTGGGCAGCTTTTGCGGCCTGCGCCGCAGGAGCGGCAGACTGGGTAGTGGGTTTTACCGGGACCTTGACCGCTCCCCGGCGCACCTTCGGGATCAAGGCCGACTTGGTAGGCCGAGGTGCTTTCCCGCCAGGGTCAGGGCCGGGGCCAGGAACAGCGGCAGGCATAGAAGCTCCCCGCCCCCGCAGGTTAAGCTGGGGCCGTTCCTTCAGCGCCTTTTGCTGCCTGACTTTGAGCGGAATTACCTCCGAGCGCCCACCATGGGCGGCAGGGGTCTGCCCAGCGATGGCCCTGGGCGTGTCGGTCCGGGGGACCACCGCCCTGTCCGTTGTCCGGGGCGTGTCCACCATGCGCCGCTCCCTCACGGCCTGCTGCGGCCTGAGTTTGGGTGGCACGGCCTCGGAACTCTTGACAGGTGCGGTGGTTGGCTGCCTGTTAGCGGTCCGGGGCATTGTGTCTCTGGCGGCAACTCTGGGCATATCCACAGCGGGCCGCTCTTTCACAGCCTGGGTGATGGGACGCTCTTTTAGCGGATAAGGATTCTCAGGCGGGCGGGGCCGGTCGCTGCGGGTGGTTGCCTGAGTGGGGCGGTACGGCTGGGGCCGGTCCTGGGCAGCGGCGGAGCGGCGCTCTACCGTCCGCCGCTCCTTGACCGGGTTGGCTGTGCGATCCACCTGCGGGCGCTCTTTCGGTGCGGTGGTAAAATGCTCCGTGTCCCGATATTCCACAGAGGGCGCGGTCGGGTATTCCGGGACAGTCTGGCCCCCTGGCGCACCCTCTGCGGCTGGGCTGTCGGTCCCATTGGAAACAGGCTCTGGGCTGGCCTGGGCCTCGCCTCGGGCGGCGGCAAACCTCTTTTTGGCGTACTGCCTGCCCTGCTCCACGGCCCGGCCAGTCAGCTCGTCAGCCGCCCAGCGTCCGGCCCGCTCCAC
>CAYNXE010000311.1:0-1873 GCA_964400995.1 uncultured Odoribacter sp. | reverse complement strand
TAATGCAGCACCGGAACAGGAACAATCAGTATGTCGTCGATGTAAAAGGGTGAACCGTCCAGCACGCGATAATCGATTTCAGGCACACCGGGGTAACGGAAA
Source organism: uncultured Odoribacter sp. (assembly GCA_964400995.1). GTDB lineage: Bacteria > Bacteroidota > Bacteroidia > Bacteroidales > Marinifilaceae > Odoribacter. The sequence continues at coordinate 1,771 of CAYNXE010000311.1, read as the reverse complement.
TCCGCAAAGGCATAGGAAAAGTCCTTGTAAACTCCTTCCCGGGTTTCTTCGTTACCGTACACCTCCACGCTTCCCTGCTTCACCCAGTTGAACGCCCTGACATCGTCCAGTCCGCCGATGTGGTCCTTGTGGGCATGGGTCAGCAGAATGGCACGGATATCCGTCACGCCGCTCCTCAGCATCTGGTACCTGAAATCCGGTCCGGCATCGATAACCAGCCTCTTTTCGCCTATCTCCAGCATAGCGGACGACCGCAACCGTTTGTCGTGCGTATCCGTGGAACGGCAAACCGGACAATTGCAGGCAATGACCGGTATCCCCTGCGATGTACCGCTTCCCAAAATCGTTAATTTCATACCCATTCAAATTGTCTTCACAAAGATAAGAATATTACGAAATTGATGTTACCTTTGGATGAAAAATAAATGTCATAACGCACAGATAAGTTTCATGGGAAAATTGTTCTTATTGCCCAATACGCTGGGAGAAACCGAGATTTCCGGGGTCATTCCTTCCGAAGTGGCAGCACGCATCCGTTCGTTGAAAGTGTTCGCCAGCGAAAACTCCAAAAACACCCGTCGCTATTTGAAAAAAATAGACAAAGACCTGTCGCTTGACGAACTCACGTTCATCGAATTGAACGAACATTCCGAGAGGCAGGACATCGAAACTTGTCTCGCCTACCTGGAAAAAAACGATGTGGGCATCATTTCCGAAGCCGGCTGTCCCGGCATCGCCGACCCCGGTGCCGAACTGGTCGCACTGGCGCATCGACACCGATACCCCGTTGTCCCCTTGGTCGGTCCGTCGTCCATCTTGCTGGCACTGATTGCCTCCGGATTCAACGGACAAAATTTTTCTTTCAACGGCTATCTGCCGGTCAAGAGCCAGGAACGCAACCGGGTGCTGAAAAATTATGAACGGCAATCCGCCGCCGAAAAACGTACCCAGATATTTATCGAGACCCCCTATCGAAACCAGAAATTATTTGAAGAAATGCTTCAAGTGCTGAATCCGAACACGCTTCTTTCCATTGCGTGCGACATCACCACTGAAAACGAATACATCAGAACCATGAGCATCCGGGAATGGAAAACACAGAAACCGGATATTCACAAACGTCCGGCCATCTTTTCGTTTTATGCCGGATGAAAGCAAATTCCTGGTGTCAAGAGGGTTGTCCGCAATAGTGGAAACAACTACTTTTTCCTGCAAACGAAGTATTGCGGATGATAGGTCAGCGGGCAATGTCCTCCCGCCTGAAAACGTTCCCTATATTCCCGGACAAATTTTTCCAATCGTCCAGGCGTCCAAGGTTCCCGGACATTCATCGCATTGACGCCCGTGTTTTTTACGTGCCTCAGCACGTCCAAAGGATGCTCGAACTCCAGTACGCAGTAATCCTCCTCGGCATGCACAACTTCCAGGCAGGGAGAAAGCAACTCCGTCATTTCCGCCAAAGAATAATAGGTCAAGCCGGTACCCGTCAACGCCCTCAATTCCTTGCAATTGTCTCCTCCAAACGTACTGAACACCATCATTCCTCCTGCACTCAGGCAAGCGGAAAGACGAGCGAAAGTTTCCGCCGGACAAGCCAGCCATTGAAATGTAGAAGTGGAAACAATCAGGTCAAAACACTCCTCCACCTCGACCTGCTCGATGTCTCCGACAAGACAATGCTCCGGGGACAATAAGCATCGTGCAGCGGTTTTGGTACACATGGCATCCACCAGGTCATTGACAAACAACCTGTCCTTCCCGTATTTTTCCG
>CAYNXE010000310.1:0-1903 GCA_964400995.1 uncultured Odoribacter sp. | reverse complement strand
CTTTTATTCAGTTGTCAGGTAGTCGAAGACCTCAAGAACGGATATCAAAGTTTTGTCCACGCTTTTTTTATATCCGCACTTCAACTTTTCCGGACAACTCAATCTAATTAACAGTCAAATTACGAATATGAAAAAGTTTATTTTTATTTCAGTTATTGCTGCAATCTATTTGTCTTCTTGTGCATCGAGCCAAAAAACAATTGTTCCTCGTGCTTCAAACTCTATCAATACTGCTTCATTGGATGTGTTAAACTTGGAAAGAAAAGATTATGAAATTTTGAATACGGTTACGGCAGAAGCGTCTGTTGTTTTTCGTCAACATTCGAATGGTTATGAACTTACAATTCCGGATGATGATTTCTCTTATAAATGTTCTATTGGAAAGGGAGGGCTGAACTATAAATACACTGGAATTTTTAAGGCTGGCAATCTTTCAGGTACGGCATATCCTTCGACTACGCTGATTAATGCTGAGACTGCATCCAAAGAATTGGCACTTTATCGTATCATCAATATCTCCAAGCAAGAAGGGGCAGATGCTGTAATTGCGCCGACAATTACTATGAATATTGAGCAAATCAGTAAAAAAGAGATTGTTTATAAGACCACAGTGACAGCTAAACTTGTGAAACTTAAAACAAATAATTAATATAAAAAATTCTTCTTGTATGAAATGTATTGTTGTATTTTGTGTTATGCTAACTCTCTTTGCGTGTGGAGCAGCAAATAAAATTAGCACACCGACACCTCCGGCTCCCCAAATAATTAACCTGGCTCTTGTGTCCGAACCGGATGCCAATAAGTATGTCGATTTGGATTACGGTATTCGTCTCTACGTAAAGGACGGTCGATCCAATACAAAAGTATTGCAGAAATACGATGCCAGTGCGACTTATCTGCCACAGGTGACTGTGAATCCGGAAGTAATGTCGTTTGTTCCGGAAAGTGTCCGGCGCTATATGCGGACTATGGGATTCAATTTGGATGCCGATGTTTCAACAGATTATATGCTGACGATGCTTTTGAAAGAGTTTAATGTAAGCTATTTGTCCGGTATCGGGTGGTCGGCAACCGTACAGTTCAACGTTGAGGTGCAAGACCATAACCGCACCTTGGTATATCCGAATGTGTTGGTTGCCGGACGAGCTAACCGTAGTGGTAGCGCCAATGATTTTTCGCTTGCTACGCAGACGTTGAATGCTGCTTATGCCAATGCCTTGCGCGATGTGGATTGGGATAGGATTGCCTTCTTCCTGAAAAAGGCTTCTTCGCCGAAACTTGAAAAGAACAAGCAGGTTACCGGAGAGGGTAATACCGCATTGGAATCAACGGTTATTCGCTGGTTCGTGGAATCAACTCCTCGGGGGGCGGACGTGTACACTCGTGTCGTGTCGTCTACGCCGGAAGTGAAAAATACGAATCAGAATTTTATCGGTTCTACGCCTTATGAATCTACGGAAACGTTCGATATCAAAGGTTTGACATTTAACAATTCCGGGAATGTGCAAATTGAAGTGATTTGTGAGAAAGCAGGTTACGTGACGCAACGCCGTCGCTTTAATCTTCGTCAAGTTATCGAGCAGAAAGAGATTTCTACGAAGTTCAATTTGATAAAAGAAGAATAACTTTTATCGCCTCTTGATGCCGTGTTTTTGCGTTTGCAGAAGCACGGCATTTTTGCGCTTATCGGGGCTGTTTCTTCTTTGAGGAGGTGATTGCGGAGAAATGGGTCAATGCCCATTCAATCAGGTTGCCGATGACTGGAATCAGGCTTTTGCCGAGGTCGGTGAGCGAGTATTCCGTGCGGGGCGGTATTTCGGCGTAGAGTTTTCTGCTGACCAGTCCGTCTGCCTCCAGGCCTTTCAGGGTTTCGGTGAGCACTTTGGGTGAAATGTCGGGGAGG
>CAYNXE010000309.1:0-1912 GCA_964400995.1 uncultured Odoribacter sp. | reverse complement strand
TTCGGCGACCGGGCCTACTACCTCGAGCTCACCGGGGCTTACGAGGCCGAAAGCGGGGCTTCCTACCCGCGCGAGATCTACGCCCGGGCCGAGGTCCCCGACCAGTACGACCCCTCCAAAAGCCGCATCGACGACGAAGGTTCTATCTTCGACTATATGATGAGCGACTTCTCCGATTTCGAGGGCGACTACAGCTACGACGACGAGTATTGATACGCCCCGATCGGCGAGGATTTTCAAATGTGTGGTAGTGCAATGGAAAACTAAGGAATATGACTATTTGAATAAGACGGATGCTTTTTATGTATTTAATTCGTCGTCAATCCAAAAGCTGCCATTTGTCTTGGGGCATTCCGAAGATTGCAATAATCTGCATGAGCAAATAGAATATCCAAATGACAATATGCGGCATTTAAGTATTACATGGATTACTCCACAAAAATGTGGTATCCCCCCTTATTCAATGGATATTGTAGATTTATAGTATTGTAATAAGTATGGAATGTGTGATGTAATGTTTCCTCCATGGCCTACCCAATTAAGAAAAGGCGCGCTTTATGGCGCGTCTTTTTGTTTTCAAGCAATAACATACAGCGGTTGAGAAATAAATCGTTAAAAATTTGGAGGGGGGGGGAAATTCGTAACTTTGCCCTTGCAAATAACAAACTAAACCTCTACAATTATGAAGAAACTCTTACTTTTAGTAGCTATGGCTACAATGTCGATTTGCATGGCAAATGCACAAACCCGCGTAAAATATCATGGCGAAGTGGATTTAGGATACTCTATCGGCGTGGGCAATTTTGCAACAGGCCGCGTCAATATCCACACAATTCAAGGCGTTCAGATCGGCAAATATTTTTCGACGGGTATTGGTCTCGGTCTTGACTACTACCATGAATTTTACGAAAAGGGGGAACTTGCTATTCCTATTTACCTTAATCTGAAAGGATATTTACCTGTTTCAGAGAAAGTTGCTCCTTATTTTTCGTTCGACATTGGCGCTGGTATCGGCGCTACCAGCGGCATAACCGGAATGTCGGGATTATACTGCACTCCGGCTGTTGGTATTAAGGTTAGAAAATTCAAAGCACAATTGGGTTATAACATCCAGCGAGTATCCGAATCGGGTATCGGCTTCAATATGAATGCTATTCAGATTAAAGTAGGTTTAATGTTCTAATTATTAGTTACAGCTGCTATGAAAAAGCTACTTAACATCCTGCTGCTTTGTGCGGCGTTTGGCTTTGTGTTCACATCCTGCTCGAAAGATGATGATTCCGAAACCATAAAAGAACAAATTATCGGTACTTGGGATGCTACCGAAGTCCAATTTGATAATGACGGGAAGTGGATCGACATCACCAATCGTCCCAGTGCAGCTATTTCGATTACGTTTGAGCGAGATGGAAGCTATTACAGCAAAGGTGCACTTGGAAATGGAAATGGGACTTATACCGTTAACGGTAAGACTATAAAAACCTATATCGACGGCGACTTAATCGGAACTTATGTAATCAAGTACATTTCGGATAGTAATGCTGAATTATCGCTGACAATGGGAGGCGAAACAATGGACATCCGCGCAAAAAAGCGATAAGTAAATATATAGATTTTCAAAGACGTGCGGCTTGCCTGCACGTCTTTTATTTTAATATTTACGTTGCAGTTCGCTTATTATTTCGTATACTTACAAATAAAATAAGAAGTAGAATTTTAGCATGTATATTCGTCCCGTCAAAATCCAAATACGATACAAATGCCGCCGACTTAATGTCGGCGTTTTTTTGTACTCCAATAAAACTTATTTAATCCCAGTTTCGGCAATGCTCAAATAAATTTGGCATTGCACTCAGTTTTTCGTAATTTTGCAGTTGCTTTCCGCAGGGGAAGCGGTCGCTCGGATGGTGGA
>CAYNXE010000308.1:0-1927 GCA_964400995.1 uncultured Odoribacter sp. | reverse complement strand
CCTATCATTTCCGGTGCCTCCTCCTCCATTACCCCGCCAATATAATTTGTAACGGCCATCATTACTGTAGGAAAAGAAACCGCCGTAAACGATGTTTCCACAAGGACAAACGATGATATGGAAATCTCCCCTATTTCAAATGCGCTCTTATATTCAATCTGGTATCTGTTATAATCCCTTCTGCTCCTTGTATCCTCCAAATTAGATATATTCATTCCTAATTCTTCCGCAATATCGACAAGCACATATTTCAACTTCTTTTTCTCTCCTTGGGACAAGGAAGTGTCAATTGTTATGTCTATATCCTCCGAAAAACGCTTAATAACCCTGTGGCACTTCGACAGCGATGTCCCACCCTTAAACACCACATATGGCAGTTTTTGTGATAAAAGCCTTAAGATCATGGTCACATAATAATCTTTTTCAATGATCATTTCTGACATATTCGTATGCTGAACCGACTTCCTCACAGCATCTGCGAATTGTTCCCTGTCCTCATGCAGATACACCCGCAAGCACCCCCGTTTCGTACATATTCTTATAAATCTTTTCAGGATAATAGCTTAAATACGGCTCCAATGCCGAAAAGGTGACATTCATCTTCTTCATGATCTCCATCATCCTCTTTTTTAAAGCATCACCCTCTTCTTCGGAATAAACATCCACATCCTTGATCAGATCAAGAAACTGCAATATCCTGACATTCTCATTTGTGATCTCCACCTTCGGCCGTCTGACGATCACTCTGGTTTTGCTTATCATAGTTTTCCTGTAATCCGTGGTGGCATTATTGGACACCACCTCATAAACCATCGGAACCTGCGTTGTCAGGCCAAGCATATTGACAAGCATATATCCGCTCAAATAGCCAAACACATTATCCTTGTCCTTTAAATATTTTTTTTCAATCACCTGCATTGCCGAAATCGTGGAACCCGATTTGAAAATTGATTTTTTCGGAATAAAATAAATGCCCGTGTCAAATCTCTTTAACTTCCCGGCATCTGTCAGTTTTTTTATCTGCACCCTCAATGTGCTTTCATTCAATCCTTCAATATTTAACTCCGATACGAAAATAGGTGTATTTTCCCCATAGTTTTCTATAAGATAATCGTATAACATCGCTCCATCTCCTTTTGCAAACATTTTAGAGATTTCTATTTTCATTTTTATTATACCCGTTTATCGCAGGAATATCAATACCAAAAATGACCGGGACATTTCAAGATACTGCTTTGGCAATCTGAAGTACGATTTCGCTGAAATACCGCTCCGGCACTTCTGATAAACAGCAGGACTTGTCCTTCATCTTCTCAACATTGCTCCATGCGGGCAGATGGTCGGTCTTGAAAAATCTGATCTCGTATACCGTCACATTCTCATTTGCGCCGCCTGCATAGCTGCCTGAGAAATAAAGTACAACGCCTAAATCAAGTTCCTTTTCCTCTCTGTAATAGGTGAAGAAACTTCCTTCATCTTCCACAGGACCGCGATACCAGCCCTGCTTTGTCAGCTTTCCGTTTAAAGATAAATCGTTGACAATCACCCCCTGAAATCGTCCAAGCTCTTTTTGATTTTTTTCCTCTTCCGTTCGGTAATATACCTGGCGGTCAAGCTGTTCAATGGGCTGAATGATTTCATAGTCATCTAACTGTTCCTTCCAGTTTTTCAAAGATTCCTGAGACAGATCAATTGGATGCACAAGGCCGATCAAATGGCCTTGAACGCTCGAACAGCCTTGGACGACAACTTGATCTTGGCTCTGACTATTGGATTTGCCTTGTCCGTCAATTTGGCTTTGACCATCGTTAGATTGTCTCTGGCCTTCAAACTGCTCCTGACTCGCGGACTGCGCATCCTGTCCATTCTCCGGCAGAATAAACTCCTCTTCATCCTCCGTATTAAAGGAACCATCCTCCATATAACG
>CAYNXE010000307.1:0-1934 GCA_964400995.1 uncultured Odoribacter sp. | reverse complement strand
GTGAGCGTCCGGAGTCCCGTGAACGTCGTCCGGAAAGAGGAGAAGACAATGGCCATGAAGGGGCTGAACAATAATAAAGTGTTCGATTGTTGAAAGAGAAATCGCCAATTCCTTAAAGAATTGGCGATTTTTTATTTTTATGGGGAATCTGGTTGTAAAAAATGACATTTATGCAAGCCGAGGGGAGTGAGGAATTGCGAATATTTTCTTATTTTTGCCCTATAAGAGATGTTTTAACCGGGTGTTGTATAGGAAAAGTATATGACTGTTTTGAGGGTGGATAGGAATCAGGAAATTTGCACGATGTTTCATTCTGATGATGCCAAAGGAATGGAGATGCTTTTTGATACCTATTACGGAGCCCTGGTCGTGTGTGCGGATGCTTTTTTGCATGATATGGATTTGGCGGAGGATGTGGTGCAGGAGTTTCTTTTTGATATCTGGAACGATAAGGTTTATCGAAGATTGAAGCCGGCTACTTTGGCTTCATTCTTGTATGTTTCCGTGCGGAATCGTTGTTTGAAAAAAATAGACAGGCGGGACGTGTTGCGTCATGTGGTATCGCTTGAGGAGGTAGAGCCTGTTTTCGAGGAATACAGTGAACGGCATGATGTCATCGCCGCGAAGGTGTTGGAGGAAATGGAGAAATTGCCGGAACGGAGCAGGGAAATCATGAAATGTGTGTTTGTGGAAGGTTTGAAGTATCGGGAGGTGGCTGAACGTTTCGGGATATCTGTTTCAACGGTGAAGACGTTGTTGGGCAATTCGGTAAAGAAATTGAGGGCGAGCCTGGACGAAGAGAGGTATGCCGTTTTTTTACTTTTTTTCTGTTTGAGAAATAAATATCATTTTTTTTAAAATTCCATTAGACCTTTTTGTCGCTTTCCGGTATTAATAACGAGAAGTTATTATGCCTTATGGAAAAAGAATCAGTCGGAGAAGAGATGGAATCGCGTTTACTGGCTTATTTCAACGGGGAGTTGGAAGGGGACGAGCGTCGTGCGATGGAGTGCTGGATAGAAGAAAAGCCGGAGCATCAGGAAGCGTACAAGGCGTTTCTGAGGGATTGCTTGCATATTTGTTGGGTGGAGAAGGAGCGGTCTGTCAATCTGGAGCAAGGGAAAGCCAGGATGAAACGTCGGATGCGTCGGGCAAGGATGAGTCGCATCTATTACCGGGTGGCCGCCTCGATTGTCTTGTTGTTTTCATTGGGTGAATTGTTTTATGTTTCTTTTCGGGAAAATCGTTTGGATCCTGTTACGGAAGCCATTCGTCCCGGCAGTCCGCGGGCGCAGTTGGTTCTTGCTTCCGGAGAGGTGGTTGATTTGACTGGGGACGGTGAGGGGATACGGAAGCTGGACGGTTCTTTCGTCGAGGTAAAAGAGAAAAAGGGACTTGTTTACGATACGGCCGGTGTCTCGTCGGATACGGGGGAAGTGCTGTATCATCGCATCCTCGTACCCCGGGGCGGGGAGTTTTTCGTGACCTTGATGGACGGTACGAATGTCTGGCTGAATGCGGATTCGGAGCTGAGATATCCTGTTCGGTTTGCGGGAGACAGTCGGGAGGTCTGGTTGAAGGGGGAGGCTTATTTTATGGTGCGGAAGGATTCCCTGCGGTCGTTTGTCGTACATTCCGGAGAGTATCGTTTGCAGGTTTACGGAACGGAATTTAATCTGAACACCTATAAGTTGGACGAGGTGCAAGTTGTTTTGGTGGAGGGTTCCGTCGGATTCAAGGCGAATGAGTCGGCCGAGGAGAAATCCCTGAAACCGAATCAGCGGGCGGTGAGCAATGTGTTTACCGGAATATGTGAAATTACGGATGTGGATGTGACGCCTTATGTCGCCTGGAAAAATCAGGACCTTGTTTTTGTGAACGAGCGCTTGGAATCCATCCTGGAAAGGGTGGCGCGATGGTATGACGTGAATGTG
>CAYNXE010000306.1:0-1967 GCA_964400995.1 uncultured Odoribacter sp. | reverse complement strand
AGCCATGACACATATTGCAGACATTACGGCACGTGAGATTCTCGATTCCCGAGGAAATCCCACCATTGAAGTCGACGTTACGTTGGAAAACGGAATTATGGGACGGGCGGCGGTTCCGTCCGGAGCCTCAACCGGGGAACACGAGGCGCTGGAACTGCGGGACGGCGACAAGAGCCGTTACCAGGGCAAAGGCGTGTTGAATGCCGTGAAGAACGTGAACACGATCGTTGCCGATGCACTACTTGGTTTCAACGTCACCGGACAAACCGCCATTGACTATGTCTTGATTCATCTGGACGGTACAAGGACGAAATCCAATTTAGGAGCGAACGCCATACTGGGCGTATCTCTGGCTTGTGCGAAAGCCACCGCCAATGCGCTGGGCATCCCCCTCTACCGGTACATCGGAGGCTGTAACGCCAAGGTATTGCCCGTCCCGATGATGAACATCATCAACGGAGGCTCGCATTCGGATGCCCCGATTGCCTTCCAGGAGTTCATGATTCGACCGGTGGGAGCAAAAACTTACCGGGAAGCCCTCCGGACAGGCTCCGAAATCTTCCACACACTGAAAAAGGTGTTGCACGACCGGGGACTGAGTACGGCAGTCGGCGATGAAGGCGGATTTGCCCCCGCATTGAAAGGCACCGAGGATGCGCTCGAAGCCATTCTGGAAGCCATTCGGAAAGCGGGATATGCTCCCGGAAAAGAAGTGATGATCGGACTGGATTGCGCTTCTTCGGAGTTTTACAAGGACGGACTATACGACTATTCCATATTCGAAGGTTCCGCCGGAGCCAAACGCACTTCCGCCGAACAGGTGTTGTATCTGGAGAAACTGATTGACACCTACCCCATTGATTCCATTGAGGACGGCATGGCGGAAAACGACTGGGAGGGCTGGAAGATGCTGACCGACAAAATCGGCAACCGGTGCCAACTGGTCGGCGACGACCTGTTTGTCACCAATGTCGAATACCTGAAAAAAGGCATAGAATCGGGATGCGCCAACTCCATTTTGGTCAAAGTCAATCAAATCGGCACACTGACCGAAACGCTGGATGCCATCGAAATGGCAAAACGGGCGGGCTATACCACCATCATCTCCCACCGTTCCGGCGAAACGGAAGACACCACAATCGCGGATATTGCCGTAGCCACCAATTCGGGACAACTCAAGACCGGCTCCATGAGCCGCTCGGACCGCATGGCAAAATACAACCAGCTGCTCCGGATTGAAGAAGAACTCGGAGAAGACGCCGTCTTTGCCGGCAAATGCTTCAACCGAACAGCCACCGAAGAGGGATGAGATTTTAGAAAGCATCTCTATCATAAAGAAGGCAAGGTTTGTGAATAAACCTCGTCTTCTTTCTTTTCTTATTTTATTGTTAAAAAAAGATATGGTTCTCGAAAAGGAAGTTTATTTTTTAATTTTGCGACAACAAAATAAATCCATAGAAAGATGAAAAAAGTAATCAATTCTCCGAAAGCCCCCAAGGCAATCGGTCCTTACAGCCAGGCAATCGAAGTGAACGGAACCCTGTACATCAGCGGTCAGTTGCCCATTGACGCCTCTACCGGAAAATTTGCGGAAGGCGGTATCAAAGAACAAACCGAACAGGCTTTGAAAAACATCGGCTACATTCTGGAAGAAGCAGGATACTCTTTCCGTGACGTTGTGAAATCGACTTGTCTGTTGAGCGACATCGCCGACTTCGCCGCCATGAACGAGGTATATGCAAAATATTACACCCAAGACTGCCCGGCACGTGCGGCCTTTGCCGTAAAATCCCTGCCTATGGGAGCTTTGGTGGAAATTGAAACCATTGCCGCCAAATAATCTGTTTTCGTTTCCGAAAACAAACAAAACGGACAATCCCACCCCGGATTGTCCGTTTTTCATTTTAATCGTTCCCCAAATTCTTTCCTATTGTGCTTTCCCAATCGCCAAAAAAACGTCCGTTTTT
>CAYNXE010000305.1:0-1987 GCA_964400995.1 uncultured Odoribacter sp. | reverse complement strand
ATGGTCGAAGAATGTGCCGTAAACGGTGTTCTTGTTGTCGTCCAGTGAGATGTAGCCCCAAATCGGTCCCCACAGACCTGCGCCGTAAATCGGCAGGATGTATTTGGTGGATCCGTCCACTTCAGCCACGAAAACCGGCAATTCCCGTTTTTCCACCGGCATGTTGTATTGTTCCTCGATGTTCACGTCGAAGGCGTTGCCGTTCACTTTTTTCCCTTCGGCATTGACGATGAACTGTTCTTTGATGTATTTGTTGAACAATTCCGCCGAGTTTTCTGCCGTAGAGGAAACATGTATTGCACTCAGGATATTCTGTCTCTTTTCGTTTTTCCGGTTTTCGTTCTGACGCGGTTGCAGAGAAAGAGATACGACAGACAGCAATGCCGCAACGACAATGACCAGAACCACTGAATACAGGAAGGTGTATGGAGTTCGTTGTTTATTCATACGATTATAATTTTTGGTTTCGGATTTCAGATTTGCGAATCGTTGTTTGGGCGAATCCGTAAATCGTCAATCGTCAATTATACAATGGCTTTCGTTCTTTTCAATCTGCGTTTGATGTTGGATTGTACCACGCACCAGTCAATCAGGGGTGCGAAGGTGTTCATCAGCAATATGGCCAGCATCATGCCTTCCGGATATCCCGGGTTGATGCAGCGGATGATGACCGCCATGGCTCCGATCAATAAACCGTAGATGTATTTGCCGGTATTCGTCTGTGAAGAGGTAACCGGGTCGGTTGCCATGAAGATGGCACCGAAAGCGAATCCGCCCATCAGCAACTGGTAGTATGCGGGAACGCCTGAAATGGACTGGAATGCCCAACCCATAAGCAAGCCTCCGGCGAATACGGACAGCATGATGCGCCAGCTGGCGACATTGGTCAGCAGCAGGATAGCGGCACCAATCAGGATGCAGAAAGTAGAGGTTTCACCGACGGAACCCGGAACGAAGCCCCAGAACATATCCGCAGTGCTGTAACTCAAGTCTTGTCCCAGAGCCATTTGCGCCAGCGGAGTTGCCTGTGAAATCGCGTCGGCGGTGTCGCTGGCAATCCATACCTTGTCTCCTGAAATCATGGAAGGATAGGAGAAGAAAAAGAATGCGCGCGCTAATAACGCCGGATTCCAGATGTTCATACCGGTGCCTCCGAAGATTTCTTTTCCGATGATTACCGCAAAGGCAGTGGACAAGGCAATCATCCACAGCGGAGCCTCCACCGGCATAATCAAGGGTATCAGCAAACCGGAAACCAAGAATCCTTCGTTGATTTCATGGCCTTTCATCTGGGCAACGGCAAATTCGATGCCCAATCCCACCACGTAGGAAACGACAATCATCGGGAGCACTTTCCACAGTCCGTACAGGAACAATTGGCAGAACGTAGTGTCCGCCAGTGCGCCGATGGCGTTGAAATGCTGGTATCCCACATTGTAGATACCGAAAAGGAGTGCCGGAACCAAAGCAAGCACCACGATAATCATGGTACGCTTCAAATCAACGGCGTCACGGATGTGCGCCCCGTTGGAGGTCGTTTGATTGGGCACGAAAAGAAAAGACTCAAAACCGGTGAAAACGGAGTGGAATTTTTCCAGCTTTCCTCCCTTTTCAAATTTGGGTTTTTGCTTATCTAAGTAATTTCGTAAAAAATTCATCTCATTAAATTTTAATAATTGCAGGGCTGGCTAAACGCCGGGGGCGGAACCGTTTTGAATCGGTGCGACACCCGGAGGGAAGCGCAACCGCTTTAATTCGTTTCTTTCATCATCAGTTCTATGCCTTCGCGCAGTATGGCCTGGACGGGAGTCTTGGACGTGCAGACAAATTCGCACAGCGCCATGTCTTCCGGTGCCACTTCATAGATGCCGAGTTGTTCCATTCGGTCGATGTCCTGCGCCAGACAAGCTTTCAGCAGGTACACCGGATAGATGTCCATCGGGAAAACTTTTTCGTATTGTCCGGAAACCACGAAAGCCCTGCGTTC
>CAYNXE010000304.1:0-2002 GCA_964400995.1 uncultured Odoribacter sp. | reverse complement strand
GGCAGCAGGTGATTGCCGCCGGAACACAGGGAAGCCGTTGGATTGATTTCGAGGAAACTAAGGACACGCACCCATACCTGGAATATGTGACAGCACGGGACGAACATGTACGGGAGGAACATCGCAACCTGGACGGTTTGATTTATCCCATTGACGACCCGTTTTGGGACAGGTATTATCCTCCCAATGGCTGGCGGTGCCGTTGCACGGTACGGAAATGCACGGAAAGGGAATATGCTCACAAGACGGGCAATTACGAAAGCCGGGCAAAGACGCCCATGCCGTCCTCCGAGGATGCGCAGAGAATGGGGGGCAAGGTTGTGGCAAAACCGTTCCGTCACAATGTTGGAAAGTCCCGCATCATATTTGAGGACGGCCACCCGTATTTCAAGGCGAATGACAACGCAAAGGCATTGCAGCTCTCGGCCGTAAAGAACTACGGCATGAAGCCCGTGAAAGAGATTTACGGCAACCCGAAAAAGTTGTCCGGCTATAAACAGGAAATCCGCACGGAGGACGATTATCGGGAATACTGGCGTATCCTGGAGTCCCATTACGGCAAAGAAGGGGAAGGCTTCACGCTGATAGACCGGAGAAACAACATCTCCGCCCGGTTTGATTCCGACCTGAAGGAAAAGTTATTCAAACGGGGACGGCATGATTATTTCGACGAAGCCATCGATGTGTTTAATAATCCGGATGAAGTATGGGCAACATTAAAAAATGGCAGCAAAGCCGGATTTAATGAAGAATTTTTTAACGTCTATATAAAATATTATAAGGATAAACCGATTGTGCTTTTAATCAACAGCCAGGGACGAGTGGATAGTTTTTATAAAGTGGATACGAACAGCCACATTGAAGATTTACGGAAAGGATTATTAAAAAAGAAATAACAGAACCTTGTGTGCCCCCCCAAGCGTGGTCAGCGCTTTGGCGTTTTCCGGTTCTGTCGGCTTGGATTGATAAAACTTCATGATGTACCTCAGTACGTCTCCCAAATATCGGTTTTATCAATTCTGTATGACAAAGATAGAACAAAAAACAGAATAAACCAATATGCAGGATATTAGAAAATTGGCGGAAGATTTACGCGGCAAGTCGGAAGAAATCCGTCGACTGCAAAAAAGGATACCCGCCTATGTGGCAGCTGCTGCCGAAAAAATAAAAGACGCGAACTTCTCCGCCCAGGGATTTATAGAGAACGGAACGGCCCGGCCCCGGTGGAAAAAACGCAAACGGGAGAACCACCTCACACGGGGACGGCGCATCCTGTACGGTACCGGCAATCTGCAAAACAACGTCAAGGCGAAAGCACTTGCCGACCGGGTAAGCGTCGGTGTCGATTTGTCAAAGGTACCTTATGCCAAAATACACAACGAGGGCGGAAGCCTGACGCAATACGTGAAAGCCCATACCCGAAAACACTATAAAACTGGCAAGCGCTACCAGGTGCGGGCGTTCAGTCGCAAACTGAATATGCCACAACGGAAGTTCTTGGGCTACTCTCCGGATATTTTCAAAAGCGCCGAAAAGGACATCCGCTATGAATTTGACAAGATATTCAAACATTAATCACCATTTAAACATCGCTTAAACACCATGAAAGAAGTATTTAAAGACATCCTGGAACGACTGAAGACAATCCCCGAACTCCGCTATGTAGGGGAAGACTGGGGGCAACTCAATTTTGAACAGCCCCCAGTTGAATGGCCGTGCGTCCTGATAGACCTTGGCAATGCCGAATTTTCATCGGAAAGCATGAAAGCTCAACAGGCGCATGCCACGCTCAACATCACCATTGCCGACATTCGTTTTCATGGTGTTTCGTCAGTTCTCCCTCCGGAACAGGAAGCAAAAGCCTTTGAAATATTCGATTTGATTGACAAGGTAAACAAACTCCTGCACGGAACCGGAGGGGAACATTACTCCCGTCTTTGTCGGGTTTCGCTTAAAAAGATGCTCCGGGAAGATGCCGTCCGAGAATTTGTTATGACCTACA
>CAYNXE010000303.1:0-2009 GCA_964400995.1 uncultured Odoribacter sp. | reverse complement strand
CGCACGGACAAAGCGATTATCTGGAGGGGATCACTCATTCTATTTGTACGCTGGAGTTTGAAATCCATCGTCCTTTGTATAATTGGTTTTTGGACCAGTTGACGAACACGGAGTATCGTCCGCGTCAGATAGAATTTGCCCGTCGTAACCTGAATTATACGGTGATGAGCAAGCGGCGGTTGTTGGAATTGGTGCAGAAGAAATATGTCGCAGGCTGGGATGACCCCCGGATGCCGACCATTTGCGGTTTGCGTCGCAGGGGATATACGCCGGAATCCATTCGGATGTTTGCTGAAAAGGTGGGTGTTGCCCGCAGGGAGATTGTGGTGGATATGGCTTTGTTGGAATATTGCGTGCGCGAGCATTTGAACAAGGTGGCTTCCCGAGTGATGGCGGTTCTGGACCCCGTGAAGGTCGTTTTGGACAATTATCCTGCCGGACAGACGGAATATGTGGAAATTGAGAATAATCCTGAAAATCCGGAAGCCGGTGTTCGTCAGGTTGCTTTTTCCGGTGAGCTTTATATCGAAAGGGACGATTTTATGGAAGAGGCACCGAAGAAGTTCTTCCGGTTGACGCCGGGGCAGGAGGTGCGCCTGAAAGGGGCCTATATTATTAAATGTACGGGAGTCGAGAAAGACGCTGAGGGAAATATAACGGTGATACACTGTACGTATGACCCGGATTCCCGGA
The DNA here is from genome assembly GCA_964400995.1 of uncultured Odoribacter sp. Lineage (GTDB taxonomy): Bacteria > Bacteroidota > Bacteroidia > Bacteroidales > Marinifilaceae > Odoribacter. The sequence continues at coordinate 1,316 of CAYNXE010000303.1, read as the reverse complement.
GCGGAAGCGGTAGCGAGGCAAGCAACCGGAAAGTGAAGGGCACCCTGCATTGGGTTTCCGTTTCCGATGCCATTGACGCCGAAGTGCGTCTTTACGACCGTTTGTTCAAAGATGAGGACCCTGCCGGACACAAGGATGTGGATTTCAAGGAGTTTATCAATGAAAATTCTTTGAAGATTTTGAAAGGCTGTAAGTTGGAATCCAGTTTGAAAACAGCGAAGCCGGGAGACCGTTTCCAATTTCAACGTTTGGGCTATTTCTGCGTAGATCTCGACTCGCAGGCGGGACAACTGGTCTTTAACAAGACGGTAGGATTGAAAGACAATTGGGCAAAGACACAAAAAAATTAAATGTAGCGTATGTATAAGAAGAGTGTGCAAGAAGAGATAAAATCTTATCTCTTGATAGCTTTTGGTATGTTGATTTACGCCGTGGCAGCCACGGGGTTTATGGTACCTCATAAAATCGTGGGCGGTGGAGCTACCGGTATCAGTACCATTATTTATTACCTTTCCAATGAAACCGTTCCGGTCGGTGTCAGCTACTTTCTGATAAATGTCATTCTGGTGGCTATCGGTCTGAAAGTGCTGGGACCCAAATTCGGAATCAAGACCGTTTATGCGATTATCGTCGGCAGTGCTTTTCTGAGTGTCCTGCAACCTTTAATTACGGAGCCCATTGTCAGCGATAAGTTCATGGCGACTGTTGTGGCTTCCATGCTTTACGGTTTGGGAATCGCCATCGCCTTGGCGCAGGGTGGCAGTTCGGGAGGTACGGACATCATTGCCATGGTCATTGCCAAATACCGCAACGTCAGTCCTGGTAAAATGTTGATGTATTGTGACTGCGGTATCATTGCATGCAGTTTGTTTATTAACTGCAACATTGAGGCGCTGATGTACGGATTTGTAGTCATGGGTATTGTTTCCTTTACCGTGGACTTCGTGTTGACCGGTAAAAAACAATCGGCGCAGTTATTTATCTTTACGGACAAATACGAGGAAGTGGCCAATTGCATTGCCATCGAAAGCAATCACGGCGTTTCCGTGGTGGATTGTACAGGCTGGTATTCCCGTCAGACGAAGAAAATGCTGATTGTGGTGGTACGCAAGAATGAAGCCATTGACGTGCTGCGGGTGGCAAAGCGAATCGACCCCAATGTATTTATGACGATGAATACGGTGATGGGCGTGTTCGGGAAGGGTTTCGATGAGGTGAAGGGCGTGAAGTGATGTGAGTATGGGTTCTTTTTTGTATTTGCAAGTACCTGATTCATAGTGATTGCAAAAATATTTTCTTGAATATTGCAAAAAAGT
>CAYNXE010000302.1:0-2032 GCA_964400995.1 uncultured Odoribacter sp. | reverse complement strand
AGGCTGAGATATGATGGCCTTGGCGGTTTATGAACTAAATTAAATGTCCTTGATGTCTCCCAACGGATACTTTTCAAACATGTGTTCGTGCATCCATTTGTTGGCGTCTACCGGTGACATTTTCCATCCGGAGTTGCAGGTTCCGACCACTTCCACGAAAGAGAGGCCTTTCTGCAAACGGGTGTTCTGGAATGCTTTTTTGAGCGCATTCTTGGTCTTGCGAACGGCTGCCGGAGTGTCTGCGCTTTGGCGGGTCACGTAGCAGGTGCCGTCAAGTTGTGCCAGCAATTCGGTGATTTTCATCGGGAAACCGTTCAGTTTGGCATCCCGGCCGTAAGGCGTGGTGGCGGTCACCTGTCCCAGCAGGGTGGTCGGTGCCATTTGTCCTCCGGTCATACCGTAGATGGCGTTGTTGATAAAGACAACCACGATGTTTTCTCCCCGGTTGCAGGCGTGCATGATTTCCGCGCATCCGATAGAAGCCAGGTCACCGTCGCCCTGATAGGTGAAAACATATTTTTCCGGGTGCAGCCGGTTGATTGCCGTTGCCACCGCCGGAGCGCGTCCGTGGGCGGCTTCTGCCCAGTCAATGTCGATATAATTGTAGGCGAATACGCTACATCCTACCGGGGAAACGCCGATAGTCTGGTCCTGAATATTCAGTTCTTCGATGACTTCTGCAATCAGTTTGTGAACCACTCCGTGGGTACATCCCGGGCAGTAGTGCATGATGTTGTCGGTGAGGAGATCGCTCTTCTTCAGAACCAGGTTTTCCTCTTTTATAATATCTGTTAATTCCATGCTAAACGTTTTTTGATTTATGATTGATTGTTGACCGATTTATCGTTTATCAGATCATAAATTTGGTTTTTAGTGCCTCCAAGATTTCTTCCGGGGTGGGAACCACGCCGCCCATGCGTCCGTAAAAGTCCACTTTCACCCTGCCGTCGACAGCCAGGCGGACATCTTCGACCATTTGTCCTGCACTCATTTCCACCGACATGAAACCTTTCACGTGTGAGCAAAGGTCGGAAATCGGCTGATAGGGGAACGGGTACAGCGTGATGGGGCGCAAAAGTCCCACTTTGATGCCTGCTTCGCGTGCCAGTTGAATGGATTTTTGACAAATCCGGGCGGTGGAGCCGTAAGCCACGAAAATGTAGTCGGCGTCTTCGCACTGGATGGCTTCGTAGCGGACTTCATTGGCTTCGATTTCACGGTATTTGCGTTGCAGTTTTTCGTTGAACACTTCCTGACGGTGTGCTTCCAGTTCCAGAGAAGTGATGACGTGGCGTTCGCGTTTTTTCTTTCCGGTGAGCGCCCAGCTGCCTGATATTTTTTCAATCTCTTCGTCTGTCCACCTCGGGGTGTAGTCCGGCAGAACGACTTTTTCCATCATCTGTCCGATGACTCCGTCTGCCAGTACCATTGCCGGATTCCGGTATTTGAAAGCCAATTCAAAGCCCAGTACGACAAAGTCGCTCATTTCCTGAACGGAAGCGGGTGCCAGCACAATCAGGTGGTAGTCTCCGTGTCCGCCGCCTTTGGTGGCTTGGAAATAGTCGCTCTGGGACGGTTGGATGGTTCCCAGTCCGGGACCTCCACGCATCACGTCTACAATCAGACAGGGCAATTCGGATCCCGCAATGTAAGTGATTCCCTCCTGTTTCAAACTGATACCGGGACTGGATGAAGAAGTCATTACTTTTTTCCCGCAGGATGCACCACCATAAACCATATTGATAGCGGCTACTTCACTTTCAGCCTGAAGGACAACCATTCCTGTTTCTTCCCACGGTTTGCGCAACATCAGTGATTCCATGACTTCAGATTGCGGGGTAATCGGATAGCCGAAGTAACCGTCGCAACCGCACCGAATGGCGGTTTCCGCGATGACTTCATTACCCTTCATTAATTTTACTTCTGCCATATTTTAGTTGTTTTGTAATTTGTATCTACCTTGTAGGGTACGTTAAAATGATTTTCTGTTATTCCACTGCCTTTTTATATACGCTGATGACTGAGTCCGGGC
>CAYNXE010000301.1:0-2046 GCA_964400995.1 uncultured Odoribacter sp. | reverse complement strand
GCAGGAACAATCCCGGACGGGTCGGGTCGGACAATTCCAGCACAACGCTGTCGGACTCGCTGTTGGAAAGGATTTCCAGCACGAAAGGCGACTTGAATCCGATGGCGATGTTTTCGCCGTCATACTGGCAGGACAAGGTTTCGTGTCCGGACATGGCGTAGTCCATGTCCTGGGCGGAAATGACGATGTTGCCCTCCGATACGTCGAATTTGACCAGATTGCTTGCCTGGTTGGCCATGACGGACACCCGCCGCAGGGTGTTGTACAATTCCTTTTTCTCGATGATGACCTTCTTCGGATTGTTCTGGGGAATCACCGAGTTGTAGTTCGGGAAACGTCCTTCCACCAGGGTGGAGGTCATCTTGTAATCCCCGAACACGAAGCAAGCCATTTTTTCATTAAAGGAGAGTTTCAGCTCGGAATCGTCTTTCGGCAGGATGTTTTTCAGCATCAAGGCGGGTTTCTTCGGCAATATCAAGGAGAATTGCCCGTTCTCGCTCTTGGCGTCAAAACGCTTGTAACGCACCAGCTTGTGCGCATCCGAAGCCACGAAAGTGAAATTGTCCTCGTTCATCTCCAGCAGGATGCAGTTCATCACCGGCCGCAAATCATCGTTGGCGGTGGCGAAAACGGTCTTCACAATTCCCTCGAGCAACAGACCGCACTTGGTCGTCAGCTCGTTGCTGTTTTCGTTCAAGGCAGCCTGCACCGGATAATCCTCGGCGCTCTCGCCCGGTACGGAAAATTCACCCTTCTCCGAAACAATCTTCACCTCGTTGGTATCCGTGTTGATTTCAAAGGTCAGGGGCTGTTCCGGAAACTCTTTTAAAATATCCAGCAATATCTTGGCAGGAATGGTGATTTTACCTTCCTCCTCCAGATTCTCCAATTCCACTTTTGCCTCCATCGTGGTCTCCTTGTCGGACGCCGTGGCATACAGCATGCCTCCGGTTGCCACCAACAGGATATTATCCAGAATGGGCTGCACCGGCTTTCCGCCGATTACCTTACTCACCGCCTGCAAACGGGTCAACAATGCACTGCTTGATACGACAAACTTCATAAGTTCAATATTTTAGATTTTACTTTAATTTTTTCAAACCAGACGCCTAAATTAATGTTTTTTCCCGTCATGGAAAAATTTTCTTTTCAAAAAAAACGCCGGCACATCTGATTTAGCACCCGCAGGGCTCGACAATCCTTATAAGATCGCCACCCGTCACCGGCACAACAGGCAGACCGACGGCTAAGCCTTCGTGCCGTCGGCACTCCGGGCAAAGACATATACCGCCGAGCGCTCCAGGCGGAAATGCTCGCCGGTAATCTTCACGCTCCTGTCGTCCGCCGCCCCGCGCACCCCCAACGGGAACACCCGGCACCGTGGTCTTTCGACAGCAGACACCACCACTCCGTACAACTCGTCGTCACGGAAACGGCACGGGCTTTCCAAATCCATTTCCCGGCGGACGAAACGCACCGTCCGCGCCTCCGCGTCCACCTCGGCGGTCACGCCCTCCGGCACGCCCAGGCTGCCGGCAGACACCTGCAAGCGGGAAAAGTCGATAACCCCGCGAAACTCCTGCGGAGCGCGCTTCCGTGCGCTCACCTCCTTGTCCGGCTTGATTTTGGCAACCGTCACCGCCGTGTTCACGTTCGCCCGGACAAAACCCTGCACGCCCGCAGGGAAACGCGGTTCGCCCGGAAAACCCAGCCGGACAACCGGCATCAGAAACCGCCCCGCACGCATCAGCGCACCGAAAGCCTCGCTGTGCCGCTTCTGCCGCTCCGTCTGCCTGCGGGGTCCCACACTTTCCGATCGACAAAGCGTCTCGCCGTCCCGTCCCTCATACAGGACGAGATTGCCCAACTTACCGCTGAGCTTGCCCAGCGTACTTTTCACGATAGCCATACATAGACAATAAATGGTTCATAAACAAATTTAAGAAAAATCCGGGAAAAAACCAAGCCCGTTACGAGGGAAATACGGAACACCTACGGATAAAACCCTATTATAACCCTATTAAAACCCTATTATAACCCTATACA
>CAYNXE010000300.1:969-2049 GCA_964400995.1 uncultured Odoribacter sp. | reverse complement strand
AGCAGGGCTGCCACGATGCGAGGGAGTGCCAGGGAACTGCCGTTCAACGTGTGGCAGGTGGTTGTTTTTTTGTCGCCCTTGTCTTTGAAGCGCAGTTTGAGGCGGTTTGCCTGAAACTCTTCAAAATTGGACACGGAGCTGACTTCCAGCCATTTTTCCTGAGCTTTGGAATACACCTCGAAGTCGTAGGTCAATGCGGAAGTAAAGCTGATGTCGCCACCGCACAACCGGACAATCCGGTAGGGGAGTCCCAGTTTAACCAGCAAGCTCTCGACATGCTTGACCATGCCTTCCAGGGCTTCGTAGGAACATTCGGGACGGGTAATCTGTACGATTTCCACTTTGTCGAATTGGTGCAGGCGATTCAAACCGCGGACGTCTTTGCCGTAAGAACCGGCTTCCCGCCGGAAACAGGCCGAATAAGCCGTGTTTTTAATCGGGAGTTGTTCGCCGTCCACAATGACATCCCGGTATATGTTGGTCACTGGTACTTCTGCGGTGGGGATGAGGTAAAGATTGTCTTCCGGTACGTAATACATCTGGCCGTCCTTGTCCGGCAGCTGTCCGGTTCCGTAACCGGAGTCCGCATTTACCATCAAGGGGGGCTGTACTTCCTGATAGCCTGCTTTGACGTTTTCTTCCAGGAAGAAATTGATCAATGCCCGTTGCAGTTTGGCTCCCAATCCTTTGTACAACGGAAAACCGGCACCCGTGATTTTCACGCCGGTTTCAAAATCTATCAGGTCGTATTTTTTAGTCAGTTCCCAATGGGGAAGGTCGTTGGCTTGTTTTTGCGGTATGTTTTCGACAATCTTGACGATTTCATTGTCGGCATCTGACTTGCCCCGGGGCACCGAGGTGTGCGGCATGTTCGGCAAACGGAGCAGCAGGTTGTTCAGTTCGGTGCCTACGTCATTGCGCCGGTTGTTCAATTCTGCAATGGAGGCTTTCAGATCTGCGGTTTCCTGACGTGCTTTTTCAGCTGCTTCCTTTTGTCCGGATTGCATCAGTTGACCGATTTGTTTCGCTATGTTGTTCATTTGGGCTTGCCGGGTTTCGGCTTCCTGTTGCAGCGCCTTG
>CAYNXE010000300.1:0-959 GCA_964400995.1 uncultured Odoribacter sp. | reverse complement strand
GCTGGTTGTCTATCTCGATGATTTTCTCAACAGCTTCTCGGGCGTCGAAATTTTTTACCGCCAGACGCTCAATGACTGTTTCTTTGTTTTCCTGGATAAATTTCAGATTCAACATAACTGTTTAATTTTAGATGCCGAATTTACGATTGCGGTTGCCTGGGCTGGCATACGGAAACCGTATATCTTTCATCGATTGTCGTTTTGATTTTCAAAAATACAAAAAACTCCTGTATCCTTGCAGAACACAGGAGTTGAATATTTCATGCCTTTTCAGTTTATTCTGCAACAGCTTCAACTGAAACGAACGATTTGTTATTTTTCTTCTTGCGGAAAACAACGGTACCGTCTACCAAGGCAAATAAGGTATGGTCTTTACCCATTCCTACGTTTTCACCCGGATTGTGTACGGTGCCTCTTTGGCGTACCAGGATGTTTCCGGCTTTGGCGAATTGTCCGCCCCAGATTTTTACTCCCAACCGTTTGCTTTCTGATTCACGGCCGTTCTTAGAACTACCGACTCCTTTCTTATGTGCCATATCGTATAATAATTTAGAAGTTACAATTAAAATAAGTTTAGCCGTCTTGTTTTAGGCATTGATGGATTCAATCTGAATCTGAGTCAAATATTGACGGTGACCTCTTTTTCTTTCAAAAGTCTTTCTTCTTCTCTTTTTGAAGATGATGACTTTGTCTCCTTTCAAATGGCTTAATACTTTTGCGGTAACTTTAGCTCCTTCTACTTTCGGTGTACCGATTTTAACCTGACCGTCATTGTCCACTAAAAGAACGTTGTCGAATTCGATTTGTGAGCCTTCTTCGGCTGCCAGTCTGTGAACATAAACCTTGCGGTCTTTTTCTACTTTAAATTGCTGTCCTGCAATTTCAACAATAGCGTACATTAGTTATATTGTTTATTGTTAATACCACGGGGTGGGCTTTTCATCCGCTTATTGTACCCC
>CAYNXE010000299.1:0-2099 GCA_964400995.1 uncultured Odoribacter sp. | reverse complement strand
AGAGCAGCAAAGAAGGTGGATTATGGAAAAAATATTACGAAGCAAGGAAATGGCTGAAATAGTGCTGCTTCCTGTCAGGCATCATAGTCCCGCCTGTTCTTTTCATGTGCAGAAAGTGATCAAGGATTACCGTCCTTCCGTTATCTTGATAGAGGGGCCTGAGAATGCCAATGAACTTATCCCTGTGATGGTTCATCCGGATACGGAAGCGCCTTTTGCCATTTATTATTCCTACTATGATAAGGCAGGACTGCTTTCGGAAGAAAAGGAACACTATAAATGCTACTATCCTTTTCTGGACTATTCCCCGGAACTTGCCGCCCTGCGGACGGCGGACCGGCTCGAGATCCCTGCTGCCTTTATGGATCTGTCCTATGGTAATATTCTTGCTTCCTCAAAACAGGGAGAGGGACTTCGGAAACAGGAAGAGAAAAATACTTACAACGACGATTATCTGCTTTCCCGGAATGCCTATGTGAAAAGGCTTTGTGAAAAAGCGAATTTAAGAAGCTTTGATGAATTCTGGGAAAAGTATTTTGAAATAGGCGGGCTCTCAAAAGACAGTGATGCCTGGTTTTCCGACCTGCTGCTCTATTGCTCACAGGTAAGAGAAAATACACCGGAGGAAGTACTTCGGGATGAAGGATCTTCCGCAAGGGAAGCGCATATGGCAGAAGTGATCCTACAGGTTTTATCCGGTAATTTTTCTAAATTGGCACTGCCGGAAGCAGTAAAGTCATCGGCTGCCGCAGACCGTAAAAAAGCTACGGAGCCTTTCCGTGTTCTGGCAGTGACCGGCGGTTTCCATACGCCTGCTCTGACCGCGCTTTTACAGGAGTCCTTTCCTGTTTCTTCCGGAAAACCCTTGCCGGCCTCTTCCGGAACATCATCTGCATTTTCTTCCGGAAAAGAAAAAGTACCGGCTAAGATCAAACTTCAAAACCAGGACGTTTATCTTATGCCCTATTCCATGGAAGCGGCAGATGCCCTGAACGGTTATGCAAGCGGTATGCCCTATCCCGCTTTTTATCAGAAAATATGGGAAAAACTTTCGGAAAATACCGAAAACTGCTACCGGCAGACTGTCCTTGATTTTTTGGTGTCATGCGGAAAACAGACTCGCAGAAAAGAGGGTAATTTATCCACTTATGATGAGATCTGTGCAGATCAGATGGCGGACGGCCTTGCCGCTCTTCGGGGAAAAACCGAGCCCGGCGCCTATGAACTTTTTGACGCAGTGTTGTCTTCTTATGTAAAAGGTGAATACAATCTTGCCACAGATACGCCGATGCGTATTCTCAGAAAAAACATGACCGGCAGCGCCATGGGAAAACTCTGTGACCATGCCCTTGTTCCACCGATCATTCATGACTTTGAAACACAGTGCCGCCAGTTTTTACTGAAAACAGGTACTACAACAGAAGCGGAAGCAACCCTTTCACTATTTTCTTCCGATAAGCACCGGAAGGAGAGCTGCTTTTTCCACCGTATGTCTTTTCTCCGTACAAATTTCGCGAGAAGACTGAAAGGACCGAACCTGCAGCAGCAGAGAGACAAAAATCTGATCCGGGAGATCTGGCGGTATAAATGGAGCACTCAGGTAAATGCGGCCTTGATCGATGTATCTGTTTATGGCGCCACAATAGAAGAAGCGGCGGGCAGCCTTGTCAAAGAGGAACTGAAAAAAGAGATCGGGGCGGGAAGATGTGCTGTTCTTCTTACGGAAGTTTTTGAGATGGGACTGAAAGACCAGCTTCAGACTGTTTATGAGCGGGCACAGGAACTGATCCAGAAAGATACGGATTTTTATTCTCTTGCGGACGCGCTTTCCTATTTGAAGATGATGCGGGAACTTGGTCCTCTTTATCAGTCTGCTTTGAATTTTGATCTGCTTTTGCAGCTCACGATCAGAAAACTGATCTCGCTTTTGCCTTCCATGACTACGGTGAAAGAGGAAGACTTAAACAAGTGTATGGATGCTGTGAAACTTCTCTATCAGCTGACAGAATCGAATATGCGTGAGGAATTTTTTGAGATATTGCTTCAGATGCAGAAGGATGTACAGATACAACCGGGGCTGGACGGCTGTATTCATGGGA
>CAYNXE010000298.1:0-2121 GCA_964400995.1 uncultured Odoribacter sp. | reverse complement strand
TCTCTTAGGAAGAGATTCTACCAAACCACCTTGCCACACAGTAACATACCACAGAAAATCCGACAAGCATTGTCGGAGTAAAAAATAATCCATACATTTGCAACTACGGTTGAATCAACCACCGTTGCAAATAAATCAGAAGATGAAATTCTATAACCGAGAAACGGAAATAGCCGAGTTGCGCCGGATAAGAGACTTGGCATTCAGCAAGCATTCGAGGATGACAGTGGTCACCGGACGCAGACGCATCGGCAAGACCAGCCTCATCAAAAAGGCTTTTGAAGACACCGATACACCGATGCTCTATTTCTTTACGGGACGCAAGACGGAAGCCGCACTTGCAGAGGATTTCACAACCGAAGTCCGCCAGAAACTCAAGGCTTATGTGCCTGACGGACTGACCCAAATGAGCGCCGTCATGAAGCACCTTTTTGAGCTTGCCAAAACCGAAAAGTTCACGCTCGTCATAGATGAATTTCAAGAATTTCAGAACATCAACCCCTCCGTGTTCAGCGATATTCAAAACCTTTGGGACAGCTATCGCACCGACACGAAGATGAATCTTGTGCTGAGCGGAAGCGTGTTGTCCATGATGAAAAAAATCTTCACCGACGCCCACGAGCCTTTATTCGGCAGAGCCGACAACATCATCCATTTACGTCCGTTCAAAATCAGTGCGATAAAGCAAATCCTCAGCGATTACAATCCGAACTACGACAACGAGGATTTATTAGCCTTGTATGCCATAACCGGCGGCATCCCCAAGTACATCGAAGTGTTGTGCGACAACGGACACCTCACCGCCGATGCGATGCTCAGTTTCACGGCATCCGATATGTCACCGTTCATAGAGGAAGGCAGAAATTTATTGATTACCGAATTCGGACGGGACTACGGCACCTATTTCTCCATATTGCTCGCCATTGCGGAAGGACACACCTCGCAGGCGGAAATCACTTCGTCCCTGGGCAATGTGGCAATCGGCGGACACCTTGAAAAATTAGAAAACACCTACAACATCCTCTCCAAATACCGCCCGATATTTTCAAAGCCGGGCAGCAAGAACACGGTACGATTCCGCATCTCCGACAACTTTCTCCAGTTCTGGTTTCATTTCATCGAACGCAACCGGTCGATGATTGAACTGGACAATTATGCCGACCTGGCAAAACTTATCAAGTCGCAATACCCTACCTATTCCGGATTCACGCTTGAACGCTATTTCCGTCAGAAACTCGCCGAAGAAGGCGGATTCAGAGAAATAGGGAGCTGGTGGGAGCCGAAAGCCGGCATGGAAGCAAGCGAAATTGATTTGGTCGCTATCCGCACCGACAACAAAAAAGCCCTCGTTGCCGAAGTGAAGCGCAAACAACGCAATTACGACCACAAGCTCTTTATGAGCAAGGTGGAGCGCATCAAATCACTGGTGCTTGCCCAATATGACGTGGAACACCGCCTCTTTACCTTAGAGGACTTGTAACCCCTACTTCACCAGCACATCCAGTTCCCCTACCGTGATGAAAGGACGGTTGTCCATTTCACGGACGGACTCGAAACGGAAGTAACGGGCGGGATAAGCCGTTTTGAAGCGGACCGTCTGGGGAATCGGGTTGTTTTTGATGTTACTGAATTCACCGGTTGTCTCACAAAGGTTCCAGTTCCGTCCGTCCCGGCTGGCATAAACCCGGTAAAGGAAAACGGTACCGGCATATTCGTTGGCTGCGGCAGGCGTATAGGTGAAACCGGTCAACGCATACTCCTTGCCCAAGTCCACATCCAGGTGATGACCGTTTTTCGCCTCTCCAGATTTCCAATAAGTCGCCGTATTTCCGTCTATCGCCGCCTGTGCTTTGTGTTCCTTGTCCTCCGAATCGACAGCGCGGATTTTCCAAGCCTTTTTCAGTTCCGCCGTATGCTGCCCGAGGGAGGCCTGTTCCTCCAAATCAGGCGCCCAATAAGCTCCGGCGACACGGATATTCGCATCGGCACGGCTTTGGTCCAACGTCACACGAATCTTTGCCGGCTGACATTCCGGGAAACGCAACAGACGCTTGTATCCAACGGTCGTCCCCGTACCCAGTTCCTGCCAATTTCCGTCCACAAGTCCTGCCACCGTAAAGT
>CAYNXE010000297.1:0-2133 GCA_964400995.1 uncultured Odoribacter sp. | reverse complement strand
CGAAAAGATATTGAAGTAAATCACTGGCGGAAACTGCGTTTGGTCAGCATCCGCGCCTGGGGCAAATGGGACGGAAGAAATTCGGGCCTATTTGCCCGGACAGGACATATATCAATTCCGCCACGCCGGGTGTATAGGCAGCAAACACTTAATATTTCGGGTTGGAACAGGTCGAATAGACGCTTGTAAGTCATTTCGCAAATCTCTTCGTGAAAATGGTTCTCGTTGCGCAATGAAACGATGTATTTCAGCAGGGAACGTTCATCGGGAAGCCTCCGGGCTTTCAGGTGAATGTAAATCGTTCCCCAATCCGGCTGACCGGTAATCTTGCAATTGCTTTTCAGCAGGTGGCTGCCCATTTTGATTTCTCCGGCTGACCGGTGAATGTTTTCCTGCAGATAGGCAGGGTGTTCCTGATAGGCGGAAAACGATACGGTGGCCGGTTGAATGACATCTTCCAAAATTTCATATTCGGTGAAGTCAAACGGTGCTTCGGACAGGACATCCGAAAAGAAATGCACGTCCACGCGAGTGGATAACAATTTGTCGAGGTCTGCCGTTACTTGCCGGATGTAATTGGAAATGCCGGTTGCCCTATCTTTGCCCTGGGGAGTCATATGGTATGAGCCCAGATATAATTTCAGGGATTTGCTTTCTACGAGGTATGGACTGCCGGAGGGATATACGATTTTTAAAATGCCGCTGACCGGCATACCATTGTCCAGGAGAAAGCTGGCTTCGTAAGCGTGCCAGCAGTCGTAGCCTTGAAACAATTCATCCGGCTTGTCAATGCCGTATGTTTCCCGATTCAATGAGCGGGGGACGGCTACCAGAATTTCCGGGCAGTATGTTTGGGGATAGGGAACCGATTTACCTAAAAGTCTGGCTTCTTCGTGCATTGGGCAAGCAAGTTTCGTTTAAAAGTTTTGCATATTATACAAGTTGGAATATATTCCGTTCAGGCTCAGCAATTCTTCGTGGGTGCCTTGCTCGACGATTTCCCCCTCGTGGAATACGCAAATCAAATCCGCATTCTTGATGGTTGACAATCGGTGAGCAATGACTATGGAGGTCCGGTTTTTCATCAAATTGTCCAAGGCTTCCTGCACAAGTTTTTCCGATTCCGTATCGAGGGCGGAGGTGGCTTCATCCAAAATCATAACGGGCGGATTTTTCAGCACCGCCCGGGCAATGCTCAGGCGTTGGCGTTGTCCTCCGCTGAGTTTGCCTCCCCGGTCGCCGATGACGGTGTCGTAGCCGTTCTCGGTCTGCACGATAAACTCGTGGGCGTTGGCGATACGGGCGGCATTTTCCACTTGTTCGCGGGTCGCATTTTCCACACCGAAAGCAATGTTGTTGTAAATGGTGTCGTTGAACAAAATGGGGTCTTGGTTGACATTGCCCATTAATTCGCGCAGATTATGGAATGAAAGTTTTTTGATGTTTATGCCGTCAATGCTGATTTCTCCCTGCTTGACGTCGTAAAAACGGGGGAGTAAATCCACGAAAGTACTTTTCCCGGAACCGGATTGACCGACCAGAGCGACGGTCTTTCCTTTCGGAATGGTCAGGTTGATGTTTTTCAGCACTTGTTTGCTGTCGTTGTAGGAAAAAAATACATTCTTGTAAGTGATTTCCTGTTGGAACTGGTTGAGGGTTTCCGGGGCTTCCACTTCTCGGATAGAGGATTCGGCACGGAGAATCACATCGATACGGTCCATTGCCGCCAATCCTTTTTGAACGCTGTAATAGGCATTAGTCAGGTTTTTGGCGGGGTTGATGATGGAGTAGAACATGCCGATGTATGAGATGAATGCGGCTGCCGACAAGGAACTGGTGTGATTGAGCACCAATGTGCCTCCAAACCAGAGGATGATGACAATGACAATGGTTCCCAAAAATTCGCTCATCGGGTGGGCGAGGGAGCGACGACGCATCAGACGGTTCTGAATCCGGCGGTAGGCTTCATTTTCATTTGAAAATTTTTGTTCCATTTTCCCTTCGGCATTGAACGCCTTGATGATTCGCAAGCCGGACAACGTTTCTTCCATTAAAGCCAGGATTTAGCCCATTTTGGTTTGCCCTTCCCAGGAGCGTCGCTTCAGGTTTTTCCCGACTCTCCCGATAAGCAGT
>CAYNXE010000296.1:0-2138 GCA_964400995.1 uncultured Odoribacter sp. | reverse complement strand
GGTTCAAATGACAGAAGACTACATCCCGGAAGGCACCTCCGCCTACACGGACCTCCGGAACGCCTTTCATCCCAAACCCGCCAGACGAAAAAACGAAACCGACTTCCCCATCCAACCCTACCGCCAGACTTTCAGCGACCGTTTCCCCTTCACCCCCGACCTGAGCATCCTGGACCTGCTGTTCTGCTGCGGCCCAGAAAGCCTAACGGTTCTATAATAAGGTTACCCCTTAAAAAAAACGCCCAAACATTTCACATATATGTAAAATATTTGTACATTTGCATTATAGTCATAAAAACAAGAAATCATGAGTGAATTAGAACTCCTCCTTTTAGACCAAAGCGATAATTGTACGGTTTATACCATACAATTCCTTGCTGATGACTTAAACGAATTTGAGAAATTCGTTGCCAAGTTTCAGACTGACTGTGAACTGAACAAGGATTACCGCATCATAGCCAAATTCATTGACCAAATCCTTGATTTCGGAGCATTGGAAAGGTATTTCCGTCCAGAAGGCAAGATAAAGGATTCTGTCGTGGCACTGCCCACGCTTCGCTCCAAATTACGGCTTTATGGACTACGTCTTTCCGACAAGATTCTTATTCTTGGAAATGGAGGAGAGAAGAAAACCCGAACTTATAATGAGGATGATACCTTGAGAGGATACATCCTTACTCTCCAAAAATTTGAAGAACTACTAAAAGAAAGTGTAAAAGACGGCAGTGTCATCATAACCGAAAACGAAATCGAAACAGATAAAACTTTTGAGGTATGAAAAGAGCAAAGACCTCTCTACGCGAACTTCTGAGCAACATCACTCCAGCAGAAAGAGCCGAGGCTCGACTCTCATTCCAAATCTCCAATCGTATTGACTTGCTTATGCAGGAGCGAGGACTCTCAAAGAAACAGCTGGCAGATGCTATTGGCAAAAGACCAAGCGAAATCACACGCTGGCTTAGCGGAGAACACAACTTTACCATATCCACCCTTGCCATGTTATCCACTTTTTTCGGACAACCGATAATTACGGTCGGATAACTTACCTTTTTATTAATGGAATATATAAGCCAGTATTTATCCTTTATTTACAACAAATCTTACATACACATCTCCCCTTCTTGATAGCATCGGACTTTGAAATCTTCTCAATCTCAGTCTTAACATAGACACATTCTATTCTCCTACCGTTTTCATCAAGAGAACCATAAGGTAGTTCAACCTTCTTATAAAACTCGTCTATTGTATATTCAGTATAATCATTAGTTGAGAATCCATACAAAACGAATAAAATCAGAAATCCAATAACAAATCTACTTTTATATTACATTTTCTTCTAATTTCCTAAAATAAACATTTACTTACAATATTTGTCAGTTCTCCTCGATAATCCGCTTGATTACTTTCAGGTTGTGGGTATAGCGTTTCAGTTCTTCGTTGAAGATGCCCTGATGGTCTATTTTATCCACCCGGACGCGTCCCGAGGCATGGATAATCCGATTCTGCTCCCAAATAATCCCCACATGGGTTATCGCCCCTGAATCGTCTCCGAAAAACGCCAAATCGCCCGGCAAAGCCTCCTCGACAAACGAAAAATCCTGCCCGTAGGCAACCTGCTGGGAGGCATCCCTCGGCAGATTGATGCCCGCCATTCGATAAACCATTTGCGACAATCCGGAACAATCTATGCCGTAAGGCGTGCGCCCTCCCCACAAATACGGCGTATTGTAATACGTCAAAGCGTAGCCGATGAT
Source organism: uncultured Odoribacter sp. (assembly GCA_964400995.1). GTDB lineage: Bacteria > Bacteroidota > Bacteroidia > Bacteroidales > Marinifilaceae > Odoribacter. The sequence continues at coordinate 384 of CAYNXE010000296.1, read as the reverse complement.
CAAATCCCGCAAGCTGTCGATACTCACCTCTTTTATCTTGCTTATCAATGTATAGGTGTCATCGCCGATTGACATTTTCTTCGTATCCGCATGGAAAAAAGGAAACGCGCTCCCGGAAACGACCAGTTTGTTCCCGTAATCCCCGTCCTTGGTCACAATATTGAACACCTCCGTCGCCAGCACCGGTTCCTCCGCCTGATAGCTTGCCGCATATTCGTCGGAAACCGGCAAATACATCTTCCGGTCAATCCAACCCTCATAATGGTCATGAACCAAACGGATGTACACCCATTTCTCCGCCACTTCCAGCACCTCGAACAATTCTCAGAAAAGCACCTGGGAAACCATTTCACTACTCTCCGACTGTTCACGCCGCATCGGAAC
>CAYNXE010000295.1:0-2142 GCA_964400995.1 uncultured Odoribacter sp. | reverse complement strand
TTGCCGATACACATAATGTCCGGAGTAATTGAGGCGTGCTCTACCGCCCACAACTTACCGGTTCGCCCGAAGCCCGTGGCAATTTCATCGCAAATCAGCAACACTTCATATTGGTCGCACAAAGCCCGGACTTCTTTCAGGTAATCGGCTGAATAAAACCACATTCCGCCGGCTCCCTGAACAATCGGTTCAAGGATGACGGCGGCAATGTCCTTGTGATGCTCGCTGATGCAAGCCTTAAATTCGCGGATATCCTCCTCCCGGCACGGTTCACCCACTCGGCATTCCGGACGACGGATGAAATATTGTATCGGCAGATTGCCGTGAAAAATACCGTGCATACCGGTCACGGGGTCGCAAACAGACATTGCATTCCAGGTGTCGCCATGGTAGCCCTTGGTAATGGTCATAAAATGCTTCTTTTCTTCCCGTCCGGCAGCATACCAGTATTGCAAAGCCATTTTCATAGCCACTTCAACGGCCACCGAACCGGAATCGCAGAAAAAAATCTTGTCCAGTCCACGGGGTGCAATGGAAAGCACTTTCCGAGCCAGTTCCACCGCCGGACGATGCGTGAATCCCCCGAACATCACGTGCGACATCTCTTTCAACTGCCGTTCCACCGCCGCATTCAACACCGGATGATTGTAACCGTGAATCTCACACCACCAGGAAGACATGCCGTCAATCAGCCGCCTTCCGTCCTCCAGTTCAATGTAAACTCCCTGTGCCCCTTTCACCGGATACACCGGCAACGGGTTCACCGTCGATGTATAAGGGTGCCAGATATGCTCCCTGTCGTATTGCAATAACTCTTCTGTCGTCATAATCCCCAAAACTTTATGAACTTTATAACTTTACAAACTTTATGAACTTTACAAACTAAACCCCATCTCTTTCACCTTCTCCATATCCTCCCGTACCTTTGAACCAACCGTAGTCAGCAAATCCCCCACGATAGCCGCATTGATGCCTGCCTGGATAGCTTCCGTCTCGATATGTGCTATCAGCATCCGTCCACCGGCAAACCGCAGATAGGCATCCGGATGAATAAAACGGAACACGGCAATGGTTGTGAGCACCTCCTCGTCGCTCAAGGCAGGAGTCCCTTCCAACGGTGTTCCCGGTATCGGATTCAATACATTGAGCGGTATTGATTTGATATTCAATTCCCGCAAGGTCATGGCAAGGTCAATCCGGTCCTCCATGGATTCCCCCATACCGATGATGCCTCCGGAACAAACCTCCATGCCAATCTCCTGCGCCGCACGGATGGTCCTGATTTTTTCCTCCACGGAATGAGTTGTGCAAAGTTTAGAAAAATAAGCGGAAGAAGTTTCCAGGTTGCAATGGTAGCGACGTATACCGGCATCAAGTAGCTTCTGCAATTGCGCCTTGTTCAGCAACCCCATGGATGCACACAGGTGCAAACCGGAATTTTCCTTGATTTTCCGGGCATATTCGCACAACCGGTCGATGTTCCGGTCCGAAAGCGTCCTGCCACTGGTGACGAATGAAAATTTGTCCACGCCATACTCGTCGTTCAGTTTTGCCATCTCCAGGCAAACCTTTTCGCTCACCAATTCATATTCCTCGATGTCGGTCTTGAAAAAAGCCGACTGCGCACACCACTTGCAATCTTCCGAACAACGTCCGGAACGGGCATTGATAATCGAGCAGGTATCGAAACGCCGTCCCGCCAGCTTGTCTCGGATTTCTCCGGCAGCCCGGTAAAGCGCCTGCTTATCCTCTTCTTTGGACAATTTCACCGCCTCTTCGCGGGATATTTGTCCTCCGTTTAAAACTTTTTCCTTTAAAACTTCAATCATACATTTATAAAATAAAAAAGGATATGCGCCCCTCAGGCGGCATATCCTTTGCCGTTTATCCAAAAATCATTTACACCGGGATACACGATTCTCCTTGTTTTTCCGCACACCGCCTCCAGCACCTCCCTTTTCAATACCGTGAAAAACACCTGCAAAACATGGTCCGCATTGATAATCACACCTTTCCCGGCAGATTTCAACAACACTGCCGTGTACATACGAAGCGACAGACGGGCAATTTTAATTTGCCGTCCCAGACTTGAAAATATGGCATACCCCTTTCCGCTCCAACGGGAGAAATAAAGAGCAATTC
>CAYNXE010000294.1:0-2143 GCA_964400995.1 uncultured Odoribacter sp. | reverse complement strand
AAATTATTACAATATGCAAGAGAGATTCAAGCAATTATTGGATGAAAAAAAGCTGACGGCAACCCGTTTTGCTGCCTTGATTAAAGTAAATGCTTCGGCGATGTCGCACATTTTGAACGGACGCAGTAAACCCGGATTCGATGTGTTGGACAAAATAGCGCAAGCTTTTCCGGATGTGAACCTGAACTGGCTGATTTCCGGGAAAGGTACCCTCTATAATAACCGCTTCTCGCCTGTGGAAGCGCCGGAGGTAGTGCAAAAAATAGACATGGAACCCGCCAAGGAAGAAAAAGAAGAAACAACCGCTTCTTTGACGGAAAACACGAATACGGCGACAACTTCCCTTCAAACGCCGCCTGTAGTACCTGCAACAATGGTAGCTTCTCCTAAAAAAATAAAAAGGATTGTATTCTTTTTTGAAGACGGAAGTTTTGAAGACTATGAAAAATGATTTTCCCACGTCTTCAAAACTTAACCGAAACGATTATTGCCGACTAAATCTCTCGGCTTGCTCCTGAATCAAGGCGAAATCGTCGAAATAGTTGATTTTCATGGCATTTCTTACTTCATCCAGCGTTTTTGCCGCCGTTTCCCGTGCCACCGCACAGCCGTTTTTCAGCATTTGGTAAATGGCGGGAATGTCCTTCTCAAACTCTTTTCTCCGGTTCCGAATCGGCTCCAGTTCTTCCTGCATAATGGCATTCAGGAACTTTTTCACTTTCACGTCGCCCAATCCGCCTCGTTGATAATGGGCTTTCAATTCGTCCAGATTGGCATATTCCGGCAGATACCGTTCAAAATGTTCCGGCTTGGAAAAGGCATCCAGATAGGTAAATACGGTATTTCCGACCACATTGCCCGGATCTTCCACCCGCAAATGGTTCGGGTCGGTGTACATGCCCATAACCTTCTTTTTCAGGTCGTCGGCAGTCTCGGAAAGATAAATGCAGTTGTTCAGGGACTTGCTCATCTTCGCCTTGCCATCGGTTCCCGGCAAGCGCAGGCAAGCGGCATTGTCCGGCAGCAAAATTTCCGGTTCCACCAACGTGTCGCCATATATCGCATTGAATTTGCGCACGATTTCACGCGTCTGTTCCAACATGGGTTCCTGGTCTTCGCCCACGGGCACGGTAGTCGCCTTGAAAGCGGTGATGTCCGAAGCCTGGCTAATGGGATAGGTGAAGAAGCCGACCGGTATGGAGGTCTCAAAATTCCGCATCTGGATCTCCGTTTTCACCGTCGGATTCCGTTGCAACCGGGAAACGGTCACCAAATTCATGTAATAAAAAGCCAATTCGCACAATTCCGGCACTTGCGACTGGATGAAAATGGTGGATTTCTCCGGGTCCAGTCCGCAGGCCAGGTAATCCAAAGCGACTTCGATGACGTTTTGCCGTACTTTCTCCGGATTCTCCGCATTGTCCGTCAATGCCTGCGCATCGGCGATCATAATGAATGTTTTTTTGTACATTCCGGAGTTTTGCAACTCAACTCTTCGTTTCAAGGAACCGACGTAATGCCCGATATGCAGTTTGCCGGTAGGGCGATCGGCGGTCAGTATGATTTTTTCCTTATTCATATTCGTTTATATTAATCCGATAATTTCTTGTACTGATTTGAACCCGTTCTCATCCAAGTAGGCATTTATACCATCCGCTATTTTCAAGGTAATTGCCGGGTCGATGAAGTTGGCAGTTCCGACTTGGATGGCGGATGCGCCTGCCAGCAAAAATTCAATGGCATCCATGGCGTTCATGATTCCGCCCAAACCGACCACCGGAATTTTTACGGCTTTGGCGACCTGCCAGACCATTCGCAGGGCAACTGGTTTTACGCATGCGCCGCTCAATCCTCCGGTAATCGTACTCAATACGGGCTTGCGGCTCCTGGCGTCAATCGCCATGCCCAGCAAGGTGTTGATTAAGGAAACAGAGTCGGCACCTGCGGCTTCGACTGCCAAGGCGATTTCCTGAATGTTGGTCACGTTGGGAGAGAGCTTGACCATCAAATGTTTGTGGTACACCTTTCTCACTTCCTTGACCACCTCGGCGGCAGAAGTGCAGCTCGTACCGAAAGCCATACCGCCTTCCTTTACATTCGGGCAGGAGATGTTCAATTCAATGCCGGGAATGTGTTCCAAGGC
>CAYNXE010000293.1:0-2201 GCA_964400995.1 uncultured Odoribacter sp. | reverse complement strand
GGCTATTGTGTTCAAACACGTCCACCGTGTGTTCAATCACCATTTTACCTGCCACCTTGAAAAACTGCTTCGGCGTTGAAAGTCCCAAACGACTTCCCACTCCTCCTGCCAATATTACTGCAACATTCATATTCCCAATTTTACACTTACAAAGATATATAATTTATCAGTCAAATTGCACGTATGATATTGTATTTGGAATCTTCAAAAAATATGTTTTATAAATTTATGCCTAACTTTGCATATAGATTTTATTCATTGGAAACAAATACTATATGAACATCCTATATCTCACTGATGCAGACATTACCGTCAATAAAGGAGGTGTCAATCGGGTTACTCATTTCTTGTCCAGAAAATTTATGGATCTACCCGGATGGAACTGCTATTTGGCCTATCTCTATGAAAGTACCGTGCTGCCAGTAAGTGAATTCGATGGCAAACTGCACATCCATCCCCACAAAGCGAAGGAACAAGTCAAAGAATTTATTTGCAATCATCAGATTACAAGAATCATTGTAAACCTAACTGCAAAACAAAACATCTATTTTATACTTCCTGTCATATATTCTTTAAAAACAGAAACTTACTCCAATCTCTCCCAATTACGGATTCTGTTCTGCTATCACTCATATCCCGGATTCGAATTATTAGGCATCTCCCCGAATATCGGATTCCGCCATCTCATCCGCCACTCAAACCGCATCAACACGTTAAAAGCCATTTTACAACATTTCCTCAACAAGACACCGCTTGCTTCTTTCTCCCGCAAATACATCAGTGGCAAATATCGCTTTATCCACAACCATTGCGACCAGGTTGTACTGTTATCCTCTCATTACATCCCCCATTTCGCCAAATTGGCAAACATCAATGGCCCCCACCACCTGACCTGCATCCCGAATCCGCTGTCGTTACCAGAAATATTCCCCCCCGAGCACCTTTCCCAAAAACAAAAAGAAGTATTGATTGTTGCCCGTCTGTCAGAACCGATCAAACGCCTTTCGTTAGCTCTTAAAATCTGGTCAATCATTGAAAAGGAAGAGTCTTATGACGATTGGACACTCACCATTTTAGGAAATGGCGAAGATGAGCAATATTATAAAAAGCTATCCCGAAAGTTAGGATTAAAACACATCTCCTTTGAAGGGCGAAAAGAACCATTGGAATACTATCGCCGTGCCTCTATTTTTATGATGACCTCGTTGTGCGAAGGTTGGGGACTAACCTTGCTGGAAGCACAACAAATGGGGGTAGTGCCTATCGCTTTCAATACCTATGAAGCCCTGCAGGATATCATTCAAAATCAATACAACGGCATATTGATTCCCGACCGCAACATCCAGGAATATGCTTCTCAATTAAAGATACTTATGACAAACTCTTCTATACGGCAATGCCTGGCCGTAAACGCCATAAATAGTTGCCGTCAATACGACATCGATCACATCGTTCAAAAATGGAAAGAACTGTTTCAACAATAGTCATTAATGGGAGTGTAAACTCACGTGTGGCAAGTTTATCTTATTCAGATTGTGCGATGTACTTCTGATTTCGACTTGTGGGTTTATCCGGGATTGTCATTCGGAGGCGAGTACCTAGTAGCGGATTAAGATAACGCTCTCTGAATTTCCTTTTATTTTGAAAACCGCAATAGGCTGTTATTTCAGCTAATGAACGTGATTCCTTGCAAAACTCAATAATTTTATTCTCTATGGTCTTGTTCTCCTGACTTGTGCCCTGACTTGTGCCCGTCGGCAAGTCAGATTCATTTGTGGCATGAACATTGACACGAAATGCCGTAATGGTGTTCACGTCAAACTCTGCTGGAGAGTTCCCGTTATCCTTTAGCATCTCCTGAACACGAGTAACGCCTCGGTTGAATTTATTGACGTACTTCATTACCCTCATAGCTTCTGCCACAAGAGGATTGCGATAGTCATTGACTGAAGGAAAATTCTCCGGACGAGCTTCACCATACAGTCCTCCAGCATTCATCACTTCGATATAGTCGTCAAACTGATATAACCGGATTGGCATATTCGCCTGATAGTCTCTGTGCATACAGGCATTCATCAATAATTCCCGGATCGCGCCTTCCGGATAATTCCAGACAGTCCTTTCCCGAAACAGAGATTCCGGAACGGGACGCTGGGTGATAATTGCATCCCTTACAAAGGACTCCAGTGCCGGAAGCATTT
>CAYNXE010000292.1:0-2219 GCA_964400995.1 uncultured Odoribacter sp. | reverse complement strand
ACGAACCTATAACTGACTGATAGAATACTTAGTAGTAATTTAGAACAAATCAATCATAACACTATGAATATTAAAAATATCTTTACCGCGCTGATCGGCATATCGCTGATGTTAAGCGCATGCACCAGCGAGGATGTTGATGTTGTATCACCCTCAACCAATACTCCCGGCGTTCATCTGCGTCTTACCGGTGCGGCTGCGGCAAAAGCTACGTCCCGCGCAACTGTTGCGGCTGAGGACGGCGAGAAGACAGTTAATAATCTGTTGGTTGTACTGTTTGATACTCACGAGGGGTTCTATAAGACCGTACCCGCCACACGGGTGGGTAACACCGACGAGTACACCTTCATCGTGGAGAAAGACGCCACCTACGACATCTGGCTTGTAGCCAATGCATCCGATGAACTTAAATCGGCACTTGAGGCAATCACACTCGGTACACAGATGGAAGATGAGAACGGCGTGAATTGCCTTGAGTCCATAATCGCCGACCAGCCCTGTGACGCTAATGACAATTTCCTTATGGTAAGCAAATATTCAGAGAAACTGACTACCCGTATCACCGAGACACAGAGCATCGGAGAGGTACACATGATACGCCTGGCCGCACGTTTTGACCTTCTCAATAAGGCTGAGAACGTGACTGTAACGTCGATATCATTCGCCAACCGCACCGTCAAGAGCGCAGTGCTGACACCCAACACAGCCTCGACGATTGTAGACTGGTATGAGTCCAAGGATTATGAGGTGAATGTAGCTGGTGAACCGGAAAACGGTAAAGAGTGGAACGGTCAGATATACACTTATGAGAATTATTCGACAGAAGACAACAAACCTGAGCTTACCATATCGTACTACGAAGGTGAAAATAGCGAGGATGTGAAGACTCATGTTGTCAAACTGATTGATCCCAACTCACCCGCGGGCACCAATATGCCTATCAAGCGCAACAATCTCTACCGTATTGTTTTGACCAAGGCTACCAAGCTTGACTTCAATCTTCAAGTACTTGACTGGGATGACGAAGAATCCGAAATCGAGTACTCCGAAGTGCCCCTCAATCTCCCCAAAAACGTTCAGGACTCTCTCAACCGTCAGCTCCTCGTCTACGACCTCTTCACTGAATACAGTGTGAAGTCCTATAACTTGGAAGATAGAACTATCGAATTCGAGCTTGATAATTACTATCCCGAAGAATATCCCATTAATCAATTTTATACTTGGAAGAATTTGAATACGGCTGGACTTTGCGGTAATACTGAAAAATCCTACATATATAATGGGGAGGAACCTTATAAAATCCCAACTTTAGGACAGATGATGTTACTTGTTCCTTTGTATACCGAGCCAAGTAAGGTTGATGGATCATTTAATTTTCCTATCTTTAATCAAAATTCATCGGCTATAATGAATGAAAAGCCCTTTGAAGAAACGGTGTATCTGCAAAATACGGATGATTTTTATTTTCAACAGATTACGGATTTTTCAGATGAAAACACGGCATTTAAAGGGATATCTCAATTAATTATGAGTAAATATTCAGAAAATTTATATACTACCCTATCTACTGATAGTGCATACTCGCAATTATGTTCAAAGCAATACGCCTATAGTTCATTTTTACGTCGGCCAGTTTACGGTATTCGTTTCAAGGGAACTAACCAGTGTGCAGCTTACAAATGGCAGCCGGGACTTACCGATGAAAGGAATGGAGCCTATGCAAGTATAAAAATCAAGGCACTCCCAAATAAGGGGGATGGAATAGATGTGTACGATATTGCTGATAATAAGTCATTTTGGAAAGAAGGCACATATATTGAAGTAAAAATTCCTGTAACTGGTGATTATTTCTTTGATCGCAAGGCTTTAGCAAATGGTACAACGGCATACATGTTTACATCTACGAAGAGCTCTTCAAACGCATCATATTATATGACCTTTAATACATCAACTGTATATATTAACAAGAACGCAACAATATCTATAGGTTTCCCTCTTCGTCTTGTTAGGGTAAAAGTGAAATGAAATGTTAACGTGGGTAGCGGACACTCAAAACAATATTTTTGATTCTAATTTACGATTAAGGGACGCTCTCAGTAGGTCGTCCCTTATTTATTAGTAAGGAAATAAATTACTATAAACATATCCAATCAATTAAATGAATAAGATTCTAATCGTAGATGCCTCCGACTCCGATTGTCGGTTGATGTCCGGTTTGC
>CAYNXE010000291.1:0-2229 GCA_964400995.1 uncultured Odoribacter sp. | reverse complement strand
TGAAAGGATCATAAAAATTTAATCGTGAATGATTTGTTTAATTCGATATTTCTTACTAAATTTGCAATTCGCGAATTGCAAATAAAAGAATATAAATGATTAAATCACATAATGGTATGCGTCCTCAGGATATTGTTATCCTATTGAAAAAAGTCACTTTGGCAGGACGAGGCGTGACAAATGCCCAGATTGCAAAGGAGCTAAGCATAAGCGCGTCAGAGGTGTCCGAGGCGCTGGAGCGTTGTCGTATTGCCCATTTGGTTGACAATCTCAAACAACGTGTTAATATTCTTGCACTAAAAGAGTTTTTGGTTCACGGGCTGAAATATGTATTCCCTGTTCAACCGCAGGCGAAGGTAAGGGGCATTGCTACCGCAATATCTGCGTCGCCAATGAATGAGAAAATTCTTTCGAATAAAGATGTGTATGTATGGCCTGATTCAAAAGGAAATATCCGAGGAGAAGCTATTACTCCTCTTTATCGGACTGTTCCGGAAGCAGTGAGGATTGATCCCATGCTGCACAGTCTTTTGGCTATTGCCGATATTTTCCGGATTGGACGGACCAGAGAAGTGGAGCTCGCAAAAGTAGAACTGGACGCAATTTTCAATACCTATGATGTCAAATAATCTCAAACGACTTAGAGTCATAGCCGAAGGATTAGGAGAGCTGTGTCGTGACGTTGTTTTTGTTGGTGGCTCGGTTGCCGAACTATATGCCGATGATCCTGCGGCGACAGATATTCGCCCGACGATGGATGTGGACTGCGTTATAGAACTTGCAACATATGGCAGTCTTCAAGAATTTGAGAGCCTATTGCGCAATCATGGATTTGTTAATGACATAGAATCCGGTGTAATATGCCGTTGGAAATTTAACGGCGAAATAGTGGATATTATGCCTGACAGAGATAGCATTCTTGGATTCACCAATCAATGGTATCGCCCCGGATTTCAACATCGTATCGAATATGAGCTGCCAGACGGTTTTGTGATTCATATCTTGCCGCCCCTCTACTATCTCGCCACAAAGATAGATGCAATTAGAGGTAGAGGAGGTGATGATTTGAGATTATCGCACGATTTTGAAGATTTAATTTATGTTCTGAACAATAGTCAGGATATCATATCTCTGTTTGATAAGGAAGATGACAAAACGCTTGCTGAGTACATTTCATCTTGGGCTTCAGAAATGCTGAACCGTCAGAATTGTCGTGAGGAAATAGAATGTATGCTTCCGTATGGTGATTATGATCGTGTTGACTATATAATCGATATTTTAACCCATTTCAAGCGATGAAAGTACAATATGCCTCTGATCTGCATCTTGAATTTGGTGCTAATACAGCAATTATCAGGGAACATCCGATAATTCCTGTCGGGGATATCCTTGTCCTTGCCGGTGATATAGGATATTTGGGAGATGAAGCTATGAAAAGGCATCCTTTTTGGGATTGGGTATCAGACAAATTTCAGGAAGTTATTGCTATACCTGGAAACCATGAACTATATAGGCACTTCGATATAAATGAACTGAATGAAGGTTGGGAATTGTGTCTTAGACATAATGTCAGATATGTTTACAACAAGGTCATTCATCTGGATGATACGACTGATTTGATAGCGTCTACCTTATGGTCAGAAATATTGCCGGAGAACGGATATATTACCCAGCGAAATGTGAGTGATTTCCATCTTATAAAAAAACGGAGAAAAGGCGCTGACCTGGGAACGCTTCAATGAGGAACATCGAAAGTGCAGGACATTTATTGAAAAAGTCATCAGAGAAAGTCGGGCCGATAAAATTATCGTTGCCACGCACCACGTACCGTCATTCGCTCTGATGAATCAGGAATTTATCGGTAGTCCGATAAATGGTGCTTTTACTTCGGAGTTGGATGGCTTCATTGCCGATAGCAAAGTCAACTATTGGATTTATGGCCATTCTCATCGCAACATAACAAAGCAGATAGGAAAGACACAATGCGTGTGCAACCAATTGGGTTATGTAAAAGCATTAGAGCATCTCTACTTCAAAAGGGATGCAATCATAGAGTTATGAAAAAAAAAGAATTTGCAATTCGCGAATTGCAAATATCGCATCCTCATTATAAATCTTAGCTTATTTAAATGATTGAAAAAAGAGTTATAATGAACCTTAGGACTTGCACAAGTGATATAAAAATCGGCCTAAGGTTATCGAGAAATTGGAGTTCATTCTCGGATTGCT
>CAYNXE010000290.1:0-2232 GCA_964400995.1 uncultured Odoribacter sp. | reverse complement strand
TGGTACTACAAACGCACCAACCAAAGCCGTATCGACAACGGCAACTACCGGGGCTCCACTATTCCCGTGGAGGTCAACGCATACACTTTCCCGTTACCACAATACGAAATTGATTTCGGAACAGGCAGTAACCATTAAACGAAAAACGCTATGAAAAACATTTGTCTATTGATATTGAGCCTCTGCCTATTGTCCGCCTGCCAGGAAAAGGACATCATGCAGGTTGACACGACCTACACCGCCTTAAATATCCTCAAAGGGGAGTTTAACAAAGTGAAATACCCGGAAAGCTACGCTTTCAACGCCTATTTCTTGGGCGTGGGAGCGGAAGACTACACGCTGCGCATTCCGGTGCGCCTATCCGGTATCATTGATGACGAAAACGACCGCAACTACCAGGTGAGGGTGAACCCCGAAACATCCCAATTCGTGGAAGCCGGCGTGCAGTACAGTCTCGACACGGTGCAAGTCTTCCGCAAAAAACTGGCGGAGGACAGCATCCTGCTCACCATTCACGTAAGCGCCCTGAACGAAACGGACGATTACAAAATCGTTCTGGAACTGGTGCCTAACGAGACCTTCTCCACGGGAATCAGGGAATTGCAATCCATTGAAATAGATTTTATAAAAAACGTCAATACTCCTCCTGCGTTTTGGCTCAACAACAGCAAACTGAAAAAGATTACCTATCATCCGAGAAAATGTGCCAAATTCTTGGAGATTAGCAAAATCACAGACCCGGAATGGTCCGAACCTGGCAATAGCAATATCCTCGATTACTGGATACAGGTGGCAACGCAATGGTTCAAAGACCACGAGGAATACGATGAAAACGGCGAACGGATTTATTTTTAACGAATAAGGAAAAGCATCATGAAAAACATACTTTATTTAATATCAGGAGTCATTGTATTGTTCCTGGCTTCCTGTCTTGATGACAAGGACAGCCTGGCGACCCGCGACTTTGAACACGTCCTGTCCGTCAAGGGACTGCAACCCCAAGAAGGTAGCAGCCACATCCTTTACCTGGGCGACACGCTAACGCTGGAACCTGAAATCACCTACACCCCGGACAGCCGTCTGGAAAACTACGTCTACCGCTGGATTATCGGCAGGGATACGGTGGGAAGAGAACAAAACCTGAATTGGCTGATAACCCGTCCCAAACACTACGAAAATCAAAAAACAATTCCCGGCGTCCTCATCGTGCGGAACATGGAAAACGGACTGGAATTCCGGCAAACGTTCAGCATCGAAGTCTACTCCAATCTAACCCCGACCTACATCGCCGTCTATGAAACGGAAAACGGAGTGGACTGGGCATCCCTGCAAGGCAATCCAAATACATTCACCCGCCTGACCGCCGGAATGAATACCTTGGTCAACGGAGAAGACAACCCCATCGGCGGAAAATTCCGCGGAGCGATGATTGCAACATCGGAACTGCTGATATTCACCGACCAGGCACCGGGGTATGGTTATTCCGTCAGCTTACTGAAAGACACCGATAAAGCCGACTTCGACCTGCCCATCGGAGAAATTGTTTCACCTATTCGGGGACGCGTCTACCTCGGTTCGGAAACAACCCTGAATTTTCGTTCTGTCCGTTATTGCCCAGCAATTACCCGCTTCCTTATTATGAATGATAAACTCTATGCTCTTAACGGTGGTTCTAAAAAATTGCCGATTTTTGACGACCAAACCTACCTGAAAAGTGAAAACGTCGCCCAAATCCTGGCTTCCAAACAATTCATGCAACTCAAAAAAGTCAACATCATCCGTTACAAGGACAATACCCTTTCCTGTTTCTACGCATACAACCTGCCGGATGTACAACTCTTGGCGGAAGACGGAACGCCTTTCCGATTGGACAGCATTTGCGGCATGTTTGCCGAAGGTATAGGGAATAAAGTTGACTATAAAATATACCTCATCGGCAAAGTGAACGACAACTACAACCTTTACATATTTAATGCCAAATATAATGGAAGTGACTTCAATTTCCCTGTCTGGGAGAAAAGCATCCCCTTGCCACAGCAGGTTGCAGAAGAAGCCATTGACTGGTTTGGGGCATTCTCGCAACGCTACGGCTTTTACGTCACCCGGCACGACATCTATAAATTCGACTACCTGAACATCACCGCTTTTGATCCGGAACCATTCAAAAGTTTCCCGGCGGAATACGACATCGTGGAAATTTTCCCGTTACCCAAGTCGTCGACTTCAAATGTG
>CAYNXE010000289.1:0-2242 GCA_964400995.1 uncultured Odoribacter sp. | reverse complement strand
GAATACTCAGTAAGTGAGGTACGCATTCGCCAACTTCTGATCAGCAAAGCCCGCCGCAATACAGTTATCGGCCATTACTACGAGCTGCGCCGCTACTATTTCCACATGGATGAGCAGGAGATCGAGAGCAGCCCTATTTTGATGGCAGGCATGAGTATGCTGTATTCCATGCTGATGGACAGGGAACAAAGTGAATACTGGTATGAAAAGCTGAAAGCCTTTTCCAAGACCGCCCAGGGCGGAGCGCAGCGGGAGGCTCTGAGCCGTCTTACCTATCTGGATATTGGCCTGCCCCACCGGGGGAGCCGGGATTTGTTAGAGATCATAAAACGGGTGCCGTCCCTGCTGTTCAATAAGGGCCTGGGCCTGCCTGAATTTTCCGTGACCAGCAACCTGCCCTCCACCATGAACGGCGGCAAGGACTTCTGTCCGTGGAGCAAAACGGATGAGCAGCTTGCCGTCACCATGGGGCCGCTGGTGGCTTGTGTGCTGGGACGATACGGGAAAGGACTGGTGAAAGCAGCTTTGGGCGAAAGCCTCTACGAGAAGGGTGAGGACACCTATCGGATATTTACCCTGCTGACGTGCGCACAGATGGAAACGGAACAGGGCGGTATGCCGGAGATCGCCTTTGCCGCCGTGGGCGTTCGTGTCCGTCTGTCGGTGGTCCAGGGGGACCTTGCGGCGGCAAAGGAACTGCTGGCCTCCTTTGAAGAATCTGTGCGGGAGCAGAAAGCAGTACAGCTTCTGCCCAACATTCAGGCCCTGCGGTGCCGACTGGCACTGTACGAGGGGGACATGGAGGCGGCGGACCGTTGGCTGGCGTCCGCCCCGGACGGCGAGAAAGAGTTTTGCAGTTTGGAACGCTACCGCTATCTGACGAAGGTGCGCTGCCATATTGCCAGGGGCGAGCATCTGCTGGCGCTGGGGCTGCTGGAAAAGCTGCGGTACTACGCGGAGCAAACAAACCGCCCTTACGTCCGAATGGAAACGGGGCTGCTGTCCGCCATTGCCAAGGAGCGTATGGGCGGGCCGTGGCAGGAGGATCTGGCCGCTGCGATCCGGGAGGCCGGGGAATACCGCTTCCTGCGAGTAATCTGCGAGGAAGGGGCGGCGATATGGCCCCTGCTGGAACACAGCAAAAAGGAACTGGCGGCAGGCGGGAGCCTGGACAAGAAATGGCTGAACCGCCTGCTGAACGAGGCGGAGAAGATGGCCGGGCGCTATCCCCTCTATCTGAAGCGGCAGACGGTATCAGCGGCGGATTTCAGCGAGTTGGCCCTGGAAATCCTGCGGATGCAGGCCAAAGGGCTGTCCGTCAGTCAGATCACGAAACAGCTCGACCAAACGCTTGGAAATGTGAAGTACCACATCAGGGAGAACTACCGCAAGCTGGACGTTTCCAGCAAGGCTGACGCTCTGCTGACAGCCCGGAGCCTGGGCCTGCTTTGAACCTCAAAAATAACTTACCTCAATTTGAGGCAAGTTTCGACACAGCCACCATGGGGAACTCACCTCAAATTGAGGTAAGTTTTGACGCAAATTTAATTTGCCTCAAATTGAGGCAGGTTTGGAGATGAACCGCATGAGTGAAAACAATGAAAGCGCGTACTTTACCCCTCCCCGCATAGCAAAGCCCATAGACCCCGCTCTGCGGTATGGCATGGAACTGAACTACGGCACAATTTACGTTCTTTTCTGCGGGGGCTTTCCCTCATTGGAGGTATACCTGAGTTTCCGGAAGAACGTGGAGGTATACAGTGTTGAAACTGTTGATGAATTGCGGGAGCTGATGAACAGCGCGGACGGCGTACCGGCTGATCTGGTCGTGATTTATGACGACAAATTTCAGAACCTTCCGCCTCTGACCTACCGCTCCCCGGTGGACGGCCACGAATGTATGGTTGTGTTTTCCCTTGATGTGGACTTTACCAAAGAGGGAGAACTGGAAAAATGGTACGCACTGATAGACAGCCTGCGGCCCAAAAAGCAAGAATTTGTAGAGGGGTATATCAAATACAGCAAATTGCATCCCGAATTGAAGGAGGCAGCGAAATGAAGCGCAGAATTTTGAGCATCGTCACGGCACTGTCTATGTGCCTGACCCTTTGCCCGACCTGGGCATTTGCGTATGAAGGTGATCCGGACACCGGGCTTTGCGCCCACCATACGGAGCATACGGACGAGTGCGGCTACATCGCCCCCAGCGAGGGCCAGCCCTGCGGCCATGCGCATACGGACG
>CAYNXE010000288.1:0-2267 GCA_964400995.1 uncultured Odoribacter sp. | reverse complement strand
CAAGCAGCGTGGTCAGCAAACCTTCCAGCACGGCAAAGTTGGCCTTGTCGCGAAGAAGGCGTTTCATCGCCCAGTCAAAACGAATATAATCCGACATAATTGCTCGCTTTATGGATAACACTCACAAAATTACGCATTTATTTCCACATATCAAAACGATATTCCCAGGAGTTGATACCACACTTTCAAGTGGCAGCCACAAATTCATACTTTGCAAATTTTTCCATGATTTTCCAGTGTTTTTTTATACTTTTGTGAACATTTGCAAAGCAAAGCCTTTGCTAAGGATTCATCCACAAACGACTAATTAAAAATAAACGATTAAAATAGTTACATCATGCAACCACTAACAGCTATTTCACCGATAGACGGCAGGTATCGGGACAAAGTAGAGAACCTGGCCAATTATTTTTCCGAAAGTGCCCTCATTCGTTATCGGGTAACTGTTGAAATAGAATATTTTATTTCCCTATGCGAACTGCCCTTGCCGCAACTGGGCGGATTCAACCACGACTTGTTTGAACAACTTCGGGAGATTTACCGGAATTTCACCATAGAGGATGCCCAAAAAATCAAGGATATCGAAAAGGTCACCAACCACGACGTAAAAGCGGTCGAATATTTTATCAAAGAAAAATTCGATGCCCTGAATCTCCAGGATTACAAGGAATTCATCCATTTCGGACTGACCTCGCAGGATATCAACAACACGGCGGTCCCCTGTTCTTTCCGCGATGCGGTGCATGACGTATATTATCCGGTCATCGACGAACTGATTGCCAAACTGGAAGAATTGGCGGAGGAATGGAAAAATGTGGCTATGTTGGCAAAAACCCACGGTCAACCGGCTTCTCCGACACGTTTGGGAAAAGAAATCAAAGTATTCTCCTATCGTCTGGTAAGGCAATTGGAGTTATTGAAAAAAGTGGCCATCTCCGGAAAATTCGGTGGCGCAACGGGAAATTTCAATGCCCACAACATCGCTTTCCCGGAAATCGACTGGGCCGAATTTGGCAACAAGTTCCTCAATGAAAAACTGAGAATCGAACGGGAAAGCTATACCACCCAAATTTCCAACTACGACAATTTTGCCGCTTTGTTCGACAATTTGCGTCGGATAAACAACATCATTATCGACCTGGACCGGGATTTCTGGACCTACATTTCCATGACCTATTTCAAACAGAAAATCAAAGCGGGAGAAGTGGGGTCATCAGCAATGCCGCACAAGGTCAATCCCATCGACTTTGAAAACTCCGAAGGCAACCTCGGAATAGCCAATGCCATTTTCGACCACCTGAGCAATAAACTGCCCATTTCCCGCCTGCAACGAGACTTGACGGACTCCACGGTATTGCGAAATATCGGTGTCCCGCTGGCACATACGATTATTGCCGTAAAATCAACGTTGAAAGGTTTGAATAAATTGATTATCAATCAGGAGGCCATCGAAAAAGACCTTGAAAAGAACTGGGCGGTCGTAGCCGAAGCCATTCAAACCGTTTTGCGTCGGGAAGGTTACCCCAATCCTTACGAGGCCTTGAAAGCGTTAACCCGCACCAACAACAAAATCACCCAGGAATCCATTGCCGAATTTATCGACACACTGGAAATCTCCGAGGCTTTGAAACAACAGTTAAAACAGATTACTCCGTCCAACTATACGGGAATTTAAACCGACTTTATGCGCGACCTCATCACCATACTCAAAAGATTTATTCCCCCCTATAAATCCCGGGTTACCAAAAGCATCCTCTAAAACCTGCTGCAAGCACTTTTCGGCAGCCTTTCCGTAGCCATGCTGATTCCGATTCTGAAAATCATATTCAATGACCAGGATGAAATCACCGAATTGGTCCCTTTTCATTTGGACCTTTCCACGCTGACCCAAATTTTCAATTACTACGTGACACTCATCAAAAACACCTACTGTCCTTCCGGAACCTTGATTCTAAACGGTTGTTTCGACGTGTTCACCACCGGATTTAAAACCGGATACGCCTATTTGGGTGCGTATGAGCTCATCTATATCCGCAACGGAGTGGTCAGAGATATTCGGAGACAGATATATGCCAAAATCCTCTCCCTTCCTCTGCCTTTCTTTTCCGAAGAACGCAAAGGAGACATCATCTCCCGGATGACTGGCGACGTGCAGGAAGTCGAAGGCTCGGTGATGAGTTCGTTGGATATGCTTTTCCAAAGTCCGATACTGATTCTGGTTTATCTGGGGGTTATGCTTTATATGAGCTGGGAACTGACCTTGTTTG
>CAYNXE010000287.1:0-2283 GCA_964400995.1 uncultured Odoribacter sp. | reverse complement strand
ATCCTCCTTGACAGGTGCAATTTCCTCCATAAACAAGGAAAGTATTGAACGCCGTCCGGTGTCGAACGTTGCAGCTGTGCTTGAAGGGAACGCCGTCGGCGTGCAGGTAAACAACACCATGGGACAGCCCGGCGAAGAACCGACAATCCTCATTCGCGGCTTCGGTACGGTCAACGG
The DNA here is from genome assembly GCA_964400995.1 of uncultured Odoribacter sp. Lineage (GTDB taxonomy): Bacteria > Bacteroidota > Bacteroidia > Bacteroidales > Marinifilaceae > Odoribacter. Next base: position 2,106 of record CAYNXE010000287.1, on the reverse strand, counting down.
TTCCACCTCTACTCTGTACGTCATCGATGGCGTGCCTTTTGAGGGAAATGTTTCGGACCTCAACCCGGCGGACATCGAAAGCCTTTCCGTCCTGAAAGATGCGGCATCCTGCGCCTTGTTCGGTAACCGGGGAGCAAACGGTATCATTTTGATTACCACCAAACGCGGCTCTTCCGATAAGTTCAACCTCAACCTGAACGTTCAGCAAGGAGTTTATATGCGAGGCCTCAAGGAGTACAAGCGAGCAAATCCTTACCAGTTTATGGAGGCTATGTGGCAGAGTATTCGCAATCAGTATATGACTTCCAAGGGGGTAGATGCAGCTACTGCTGGTGCATACGCTTCTGCTAATCTGATTCCTTCGGTTTTGCGGTTGAATATTTTCAACAAGCCTGATGGTGAACTTTTCGATGCGGACGGACGTCTTACTCCTGGAACGAAAATCCTGCCAGGATATGCTGAAGACCTTGATTGGTACGATGCAGCACTTTGTAACGGTTATCGTCAGGAATACACTTTGAGTGGAGGACGTGCCTCAGACCGTAATGATACATATTTTTCATTGGGTTACCTGAATGAAGACGGATATGCCGCTAATGCGGGCTTTGACCGTTTGTCTGCGCGTCTCTCTTTCAATTTTGAACCGGTGAAGTGGTTGAAAACCGGCATAAACCTTTCCGGTACGCATCAGACGAGCCGTTTTATGAAAGGAAACGGGGCGAATGAAAGTTCTTATGTCAATGTGTATTCGTTTGCTCGTCAGATTGCTCCTATTTATCCAGTGCATCTGCACAATTCAGACGGAAGTTATCGGCTGGACGAAAATGGTGAAAAACAATACGATACCGGTTCGTACATGAATGATAACGGTCAAATTGTCTATACACGAAACCAATACAATGACAGAAATGTCGTATGGGAAAACGAATTGAATACTGAAAAAACTTTCCGTAATACCCTGCACGGCATTGCTTATATGACTGCAAATCTATGGAAAGGACTGACTTTTACGCTTAAAGGCAATCTTTCTACTGAGAATTCGGAAAAAGAGGTTTATTGGGATGCTACTATCGGGGATGGCAAGAATTTTGGCGGTTTGGCTTCCCGAACCTATTTGCGCGTAAAGAACTATACTTTTCAGCAACAATTGAACTGGAAGGGGAGTTTCGGGCGGCATTATGCAGACGTGCTGTTGGCGCATGAAAGTTATGCCTATACTCGTAGTTATGAATACGGATCCAAAAACACCGAAACGTTTGGCGGTAACACTTTTCTGTCGAATTTTACAAACATCTCCAATTTTTATGGCTATAATGACAATCTGCGTAGCGAAAGTTACCTGGGGCGAATCCGTTACAACTATGATGGTCGCTACAATGCCGAAGTCTCTTTCCGTCGCGATGGTTCATCGCGTTTCGCAAAGGATCATCGCTGGGGAAATTTCGGTAGCATTGGAGTTAATTGGTTGGTTTCCAATGAAGATTTCATGAAAGAGGTGGCATGGGTCGATATGCTGAAGCTTCGTGCCAACTGGGGACAGGTGGGAAGCGATGCCGGAGCCGGTTGGTATGGTCATCTGGATCTTTACGAAGCAAGTCAAAATGCTCATTTGGGTGCTTACTTCCGTGGACAACAGGCGGACAAGAACTTGAAATGGGAGACGGGAGAGTCGTGGGGCATTGCTGTGGAAACCCGTTTGTTCAACCGTTGGAACATTGAAATGGAATATTTCGATCGGCATAATAAGGATTTACTCTTTGATATAAACCAGCCACTATCTGCCGGGGCTACGACTATCACTTCGGATCCTGGGTCGGTTATTACGCAAAATTTGGGGACGATTGCCAATCGGGGACTGGAGATCACAACGGATGCAGATGTTTACCGTGTGGGGAAATGGCGGGTGAATCTGTCTGCCAATATGGCTTTTATTCGTAATAAGGTGGTTAAGTTGCCGGAACAGAACAAGAAAGGTATTATCTCTGACTATACTAAAGTAGTAGAAGGCAAAAGCCGTTATGAATTTTACCTGCCGACTTTTGCCGGTGTTGACCGTTTGACAGGAAATGCGATGTACGTTGCAGACCTGGAGCATAACGATGTTGA